>NZ_SPQR01000016.1 GCF_004766055.1 Desulfosporosinus sp. Sb-LF
TAAATGTGGAGGACAAATTATAAAAATCCTTGAAATATACAATAAGTGGTTGCTAATTCATTCATAGGCTAAATTGCTGGTTAATCGGTGGACCTTTTTAATTTCAAACGATAATTACGCTCTAGCTGCTTAAGTGCCGCTAGCATCCTGTCTTCTGAACCTACGGTGAAGGGCCAGGGTGTCAAAACAGTAGGTCGCTCTAACTGCAATGCTCGGAGTTGTTAGAAAAGATGATCGAGCTAGCCTAAAATGAGTCCTTGCCTTTAGGAGTCACGACTGGCGAAACTTAAAATAAAGGATACACGCGTAGACGCTTATGTGGCAGCTCTTCGATACAGGGGTGCAAATCCCCTCGCCTCCACCAAATAAGCACTCAATAATTGATACAATTATAGAACATAAAAAGTCCGCTATTGGCGGGCTTTTCAGCGTTTTAGGGTAGATTGAGCATCGTTTTAAGCGGTGCTTTTTGTGTTTTCGGCACCTTTATCGTTGAGGGATGCACCCCCCTGAAGGGTGAAAAGTACCTTTCGTTAAATTGTATAGGCATCGTTAAAAGGTTTAAAGAATCGTAAAATAGAAACATTAAGGGAAATTCGGGCGTTAGACCATGATGCGGATGTAATTATGATGACAGGCTATTAAGATTCATAACTAAGAAAATAGATAGTTAAGCCCGTTGTAGGTTGCGTTTATGCACTTAAACTCGACCAAGAGGTCGGATAACAGTCAAGATAGTTGTTGTTAGTAAAGCTTTCCGCATGAATCGACAGTTTTCTAGAGTGGCGGGGTATAGAATACAATTAAACTGACTTGAAAAGGGTGATTTAATGACAATAGTCAACTCGGGTACCGTGGAACAAGATTTGGATGGACTCTTATTATCTCATTTATTTGACAGTATTCCTGATGCCTGTGTTGTTTTAGATGAGAGGTATTTTATTGTAAAAATGAATTCCAAGGCAGAACAAATTTTTCTTTATCCAAGGGAATATATGATGAGCAAGGTTATTTGGGAAATTACCCCTCAATATATAAATACAAAATTGTTTCATGCCATGGCCAAGGTTAGGAACGACGGGAAAGAAATGAAGTTTGAATTTTGCGGCGGTACCTCTAATAGATGGTTCGGAGCTACTCTTTGTATGATGGGTAATTGTCTTGTTCTATTTTTTAATGATATCACTCACATTAAACATACTCAAAATGAGTTGTTAAGGGCAGAGGAAAGATTTTCGGCAGTCTTTAGAAATAGTCATGCCCTCATGTCTATTATTTCGCTCGAAAATAAACAACACATTAGTGTTAACAATAGTTATGCTAATTTTTTTGGGTATACTTCCAATGAAATTATAGGAAAGACAAAAGAAGATGTATTTTTGACGGCTGATAGCATGCCTGCAGAAACTCAGATACAACATCAGAGTGGAAAGAATACATTGAGTGGGGTAATAACGGTTAAAACCAGATCAAATGAGTATAAAAGTATCATAGTATCCTCTGAGCCCATTAATATTAATGGTAAGCCTTGTCAATTAGAAATAGGAATTGATATGACTGACAAACTGAGATATCAAAAAGAACTGATAAAGCTAGAGCATCTTAATATTTTGGGTCAGATGTCAGCGAGCATTGCACATGAAATACGAAATCCTTTACAAACGGTTAAGGGCTTTCTGCAGTTTCTGCAATCGAAAGAAGGAGTTCTGCCTTATCAGGATTATTTCAAATTAATGATTGATGAGCTAAATAGAGCAAATCAAATAATTACGGAGTTTCTTTCTTTGTCGAGGACAAAACCCACAGATTTACAATTATGCGACATTAATGACATACTGAAAAGTGTCTTACCTCTTATTCAAGCTCAAGCGATAGAAGAAGATAAACTAATTGAGGTTGAGCTAAAGAGTGGCACTAAAACAATGCTTGATGTAGATGAAATAAAACAAGTCATCTTGAACCTGGTGAAAAATGGATTAGAGGCAACACTACCGAAGGGAAGAGTTAAATTAATAACAGAAGACGATCATAGATCAGTAAAACTTATTGTATGTGACCATGGCAAAGGCATACCTATTGAGTTGCAGGAAAACATCGGAATGCCATTCTTCACTACAAAAAAAGATGGGACAGGATTAGGCCTTTCTATGTCCTTAAGTATTCTTGAACGTCATAAAGCAAACCTAAGGTTTGTTAGTAATGAAGAGGGTACCACGTTCTACATTGATTTTCCAATTAATTAAGGAAATCTTGTCAGCTACATTTGAATCTATACTAGGCGAGGATCAGTAACGGCATTAGGCTATAAAAGTATATAGCTCTTTCATCAGTACAGGGGCACGTTGGCGTTACTTCATTTAGGGCTAAATGTTCCCGCAGACTAGGCACGTGGAGACGATAATAGTGCTATATCGAGATTGACTGAAAGCCTTGGTATAGGCGGGTTTGAGAGAGTGATTGTCTTTTTAGGGTGACAGTATGTTCGGGGGAATATATTGAATTTGTTTTGCCAGATCGTACGGTCTGGCTTTTTTGTGATTCATTGAAATTATTTCTATAATTCTGAGAGTAAATTGAAGATGTGGAAGGTGGAAAGGTGACATATCTGCTGAAAAACCGTCTCGATTTTGAAATGTAGAACTAATTGGTAAAAGTATGACCACCTGCGTGCTCATGGGACAATTCGTAGTCAATCAGTATATCATTAGCCAATCTAAACATCATTCTAACCTCACTCGGTTAACAGCATGAGAATTGGTGGGATTAGGTGTGGGGTAGGTGGTATTTTCGTAAGTAGGGAAAGTTCATGTTCCAGAGGGTAAAACGCTTGGTGCCCTTCAATTTGGGTTAGACAAGGTAAAGCCGGATCCTGATTTTGTAAATTTCATAATAAATAAGGTAATTCAATAATCCGAGCCCCTTGCACTCCATCGCCCGAACTGTGTTCGATGCCTAAGGGTCTTGTGCCTCGCCTCCTAAGTATGTTCGATGCAAATGGCTCTCTTTTCCGGGCAACCTGTCGGGTTAGCTGTCTTACGAAACGTGTGCGTGATTATAAATGTTTGTTTGGATAATATATGGAGGTGCTTTAATTTCGAACTACTTTTAGCATTAATCCTTTGGGTGATTAGCTTAGTTATTTTACACACAATAATTACATCGGCTGTGAAACAAGGCGTTATCGAAGCAAACCGTGAATTAATCGAATCAGTTAGGGCTATTGAACGTAAGCTTGATACTAAATAAGGAGCCGAATCCTGTTCCTCAGTCAGGTAATGCATTTATACCCTCGTAACAACCCGTCGGGGTGGCTGTCTTGGTTAACGTTTTCTTTAGAGTATATAGGTAAGCGCGGATATTGAATTTACGAGATCGATATTGTACGGTTTGGCATTTGTTATTTTACTAATGACCTAATTGATAAAGGAATAAACTTCTAGGGAATTGCTGCAAATAAGCATCTACTTAACGTGAGTAATTTGGAAGAGTATTACGCAGCTAATCAACAACTTGTCTAGAAGAAATGGTATAATCAAGTCTGGATAATTGAAATTCAAACTGCGAATATGCGATGAAGCCTCGTTCTAATTTTTAGGAGGATTAATTTTGGATTCTTCATAAATCAAACACAGAGACCGAGAGAAAAGATAAGAGGAGAAAAAGATGAAAGAAATTCTTCTGTGGTTACTGGACTTGCTTGAAGATCCAGAGTTGCTTCAACTAGCCAAGATAACAAAAACTACCATTCCTGGATTTAGGATACAAAACGTTCCGCGGATGAATTTGATGCAGCATCTTTCGAAAACCAAAAAAGTATCGGAACTCGTAGTCGCACTTCACGAGAAATTTTTTGATGACGACCTTAACATAAATAATAGCTCCTTTGAGGGTCTAAAAGAGATGATACGTAATGATGCACGTTTGATCCCTGCCATTTTGAGCGAACTACTTAGAAAAAATTCCCCGTTGGAACAAATGGAGACATTTTTCTTAGAACTTGAACAAGAAGAACTCTTGAAACGGTATCGAGAGATTATTACTGAGCACAAGCACCAGGACGAACAGAAGATGATACTTATTCGACAGCTTCAGCAACAGACTCAAAAAGCGGAGAATGAGGAAAAGAGGTCGAATGCCCTTGAAGAAAAACTCAAGAAATCGCAAAAGCTTATTGACGAATTTAAACAACAACTCAAAGAGAGCCAATATGAAGTTGAGATACTAATTTTGAAAATGGAGAAGCAAGACTTAGAAATCACAAAACTTAAGAAGTCACTTGAAGATTCACTCGAGGAGAAGGAAACAGTAATAAATTACACTAAAATGGACCTGGAAAACTTAATTCAAGAAATGAAAAGCGATTTCGTTGACTTAGAAATGCAATATCAAACATTAAAGAAATCTAATGAAGAGTTACTACTTGAAAATCTTGTATTTAAAGGCCAACTTGAAACGGCACAAACCGCTTCGGTAACTCTAGAAACACAAATACAGTCAGTTGAAAAGAAAATTGTTCTATTAGGAAATAAGAACCTACATAAACGTCTAAATTATGCTTCAAATCTCCTACCCATTGAAGAAGTCGAACTGAGTTCAGTCCCCGAATCCTTTTTCGATTCCATTGAACAAATTTTATTACCCCTTTTTGCGAGTTCTATTCTTACACAAAGGCGAATTGCGAAAATTGCGGGAGATAAAACCATTCAATTTAAAGACTTCCCCTCACTCAAAAATTTTATTGATCAGGAGGCACTCTAATTGATAAGATACAATTGGGATTTTGATATTGTTGGAGTTTTACCTAGCATTGAATATGCACGAAGTCGATTTGATAAATTTCCTGTCTTCATTAACACTCAGAACTTTTTTCAATATATCATAAGACCAATTTCCGAAACCCCTTCAAATTTTCCTAACGTTAGTTTGTTTACCGGATACCCACAAGATATCAATGAATCTTACGGATTCGAAGACAATCAAGAATTAAATAACATCGAACGATGTAATGAAGTCAATGATTTCTTCCATGATTACTTAGTTGTTTTTCGTCCGGTTCAAAAAGGTGAGCATTTCTACATTTCGAATGTTCGCTTAGTTCCTAAACCATTAGGCTTTACCGATACGACTACTTATGTCCCCGTCCCAGTCTTTAATCAAAACGAACACAAAATGACCTATGACGAACTCATTTCGAGACTTCAGTTAAACAAGTTTGTAGGTAAAATAAGGGGGATTTCAACAGATACTTCTGATGTCCATAGTTTGGTGATTTGGAAAGAGTCTTCAGAGGAATTTCGGGTTCTTGGGGAGTTCGAGAAGCATCGTTATGCTCACGGTGGTTTTCTCTTTAACTTCAAAAATCTAAAGAGTGTTTCTTTTAAAGAAGAATGGTTTGGTGATACTATATCGCTCGAAGACAATGAAAACCTTCTTTTCGTTGGCAACGATATATATGGAGAGATGCTTGAAGTTGTTGAATCGGCCGATGAACTCCAATCTACTGAAGATCCACCCAAAATTCTCTCTCCAGTGATCATTGAGTCGCAAACAACCTCAGTTGAAGAAAAAGGTACTGAAGCAGACTTCCTTCAAAGTTTCATCCAACTTACCCGTGAATTAGGATATGCTTACGACCCCGTCGATTTAATTAATTTTCACACCGCAATGAAATCCTCAAGTCTTGTGATTCTCGCTGGAATGAGCGGAACCGGAAAATCTCAACTCGTTCAACTTTACGGACGGGCATTGGGAATGGATGACCAACAACTTTCTATTATCCCCGTTCGTCCCTCATGGACAGATGATGCAGACCTCATCGGATACGTTGACTCCATTCATATGGTTTATCGGCCAGGGGATTCGGGGTTAGTAAATACCCTAATAAGAGCATCCAAAGAGCAAGAACGATTATTTATTGTTTCTTTCGACGAAATGAACTTGGCTCGGGTCGAACATTATTTCTCTCAGTTTCTTTCTGTTTTAGAAATGGAACCATCTCGTAGGAAGATTAAAGTATACAACGAAGAGGTCCAGCAGCGCCTTTATAATGGTGCAGAATTCCCTCACACAATTCCAATTGGGGATAATATCATTTTTGTGGGAACGGTCAACCTGGATGAATCCACGTATCACTTCTCCGATAAGGTTCTTGACCGGGCCAATGTGATATCGCTCAATGTATTAGACTTTTCAGATGTAATGAAGTCGAGCTACGATAAAAAAAGAGTGGTTAAACGTTCTGAAATGACTTTTGGTGAATATTTAAGCTTTTGCCAAGAAGAAGGTTTAACTAGCTTTTTCCCCCGAGAAGTACAATTCCTTACGGAGTTAAACCGCTGTTTTAAAAATGTAAGCCGAAATCTCGGATTTGGTCCCCGTGTAGTACGTCAGATTTTTAAATACCTTTCGAATCTTCCTGAAACAACAATCCTTTCGCGTGAACTGGCTTTTGATTTACAAATCCTCCAGCGGGTCTTTACAAAACTACGTGGCCCCGAGGAACAACTTAAACCCCTAATCGGGAGTTTAAATCCTCGAACAGGCAATGTGGAAAATGGAACAATTTATAAAGTGCTTGAAGACTTTACAGATATCTCTACGTTTGAGCAAAGTTATAAGATTCTAATGTCAAAAGCAAGAGAGTTGAAGTTATATGGCTACACCGTATAAAATTGTTCCGTTTAAAGTAATTTTTACCCAGGGTGATTATGATTTTCCACTTGACCATTTCTATACGAGTGAAATGGATGCCTATAATGAACGAGATTTTGTGCGTTTAAAGGAAAATGTTCCTTTAACATTACATTTTGATGCACCAGAATCGGCTCGATTTTATATGGATGGGCTAGATGCGCTCCCCGAACGTGAAGTTGAAATTGATATGTATGGTATTGCTTATATTAGCCCTCACCCTCATTTTGCTCTCTTTAAATCCGAATACTACCCTCTCATTCCCGGGCATAATTTAATTACCATTATGATTGAGGACACATCGTATTACTCTCTGGTTGAGATCATCCCTACTCAGATAACTACATTTCAATGGCAAACCATGGTGGAAGGCCTTGAGCAAACGCTCCGAGGTCTCCCTATGGATCTAATTCGCAAAAATCTTGGCATTGGGCAGCATTTCAGTCAAGCGATACCCACAATTCTCCTTTATCGTTTTATGATTATTCAAAAGTCATTTCCGAATGTCATGGCGGCTCTAAGTGATTTACTCAACAAAGTGAACCACAGAATTCGTAAAGAATATCAGATGATTCCTTTTGAACGTGCTCGAGTGATTGATGCGGTAACTATTCGGCATCAATCAACTCATCCTGAAAACACGGAACAAGTAAAGGTTCCCAAACGAGCTATTGATTACGACCTTCCGGAGAATCGCTGGATCAAGAAAATTGTGAGGATCCTATTAACAAATATCACAGATTTCATCGATGCACTTGTGGTATTTGAAGGCGATGTTTCTCAAGAAATTCTACGGTTGACCCCCTTTGCTTTATACCAAGAGCATACGCAGCTTGTGATTGAACAGAAGAAGAAGGTTCTACTTAATCTGAAATCCTTTAAAGAGATTGCGGAAAAAATGTGTAAGGGGCTTGAGATGATTAAACTCGCGCCTTGGTATTCTGAGGTTTTGGATGTTAGCCCCACGTCAATTTCTTCAGTACTGATGACTGACTCACGATATTTTGCACTCTACAAGCTGTATAAAGCACTTCGAGCTGACGATTTCGAAGTTTCCCTAGATCCCTCGTATTCATATAAGCATAAACGAACCGATAAGCTTTACGAGCTTTGGGGATTTCTCCAAATTTGTGAAGCACTTAAAGGGGAACTTCTTGGTTTTGAGCCGATATCAGGTTGGATTTATGATGAGGATTACTATCCAGAACTTGTACTCATACCCAATTTGCATTCAGGTACGAAGCTTATCTTTACTAAAGAAAGATTAGATCTACATGTAACGTATGATGGACGCCTGCCATTTAATAGCAGTAGTACAAATGAAAAAAATCCACTTTACACCTCTGCAGGAAACAATACCCCTGATGGTCGAATGGATGTTTATTTGGATGGTTTGTATCTTGGAAGTTTGATTATTGATATGAAATACCGGAATCTCTCGAACTTCTTCCGAGAGAGCTACCTTAATCAATCTTATCGTCCACATGAATTAAACCAGTTAATTTCTTACGGCTCTCAATGTCGATCACGCTACACATTTGGCTCCACAGATGGATTTCATGATGTTAACCCTGTTTCAGAAGTTTGGGCCTTTTACCCAAGAAGTTCAAGTTCCATTGATCCCAATCATTATAAGAAAGACCATCATTTACGATTTTTAAAACTGGCCCCGGGAGATAACAATGAATCACTTGAACTACAATTAATGGAAGCAATTCAAGGGTTTATTTCACGCTATGAGCGGTATCGACGATAAGTTATCGATCCTTAATATTAGGAAGACTCCTTTTTTGATAAAAGGAAGGAGTCTTATGATCTTTCCTCGGCGGAACTGGGCACAATTGAGGATTAACATCGTGAATATAAAGATACTTCCGTAGTTGAGGCGTTTTCCGAATTCATCAATGACCATTCCTCAGTCGAGCACAAATTGTTTTTGTGAAAAAAGTCATTGTTTTGTTCAAAACGGTAATATAGAAAATGTATCCGAACTCACGAAGCCGTCTTTTGACAGCACTTTAGCCTCTACCACAGTCAAACTATTGATTTCACAGGTATCTTTACCAATTTTAAAAGTGTATCAAATTCGGAGTTTTTTAACCCTTTTGTTAGACCTTTCATTCTGCTAAAATCAGGAGGGGAGATGATGAAATGCGAAAAAACTACTTTGTAAATTTGTGAGATATCTGAAGAATGTCTACCGCATTGAGCGTGCTTTGAATAAGCTATCTGACGCAAGAGTTAAACTAGCGGCATACCGGTAAGGTCCGTTAATTGCAACCAAAGCACTACATTTCCTATCAACTCGCCCCGCCCATTCCCAGATAAGAGGAAGGGTTGTCCCCTCGGCTTGGTAAAGAAGAGCTGTGGACGTTGAGTGATTTTCTGGGTGGGATGAATCTGAAAGTAAAGTGGGGGAAAAGACGCGATAAAGACATAGGTATAACAAACTGTTATTATATAAAAAGGAGAGCGTTAAGCCCTCCTTACCTCGTTTATTCCAATAAGATTTAGAAGGTAACTAATACTAATACCATCCATAAGGATATGGGGCATAGGCAGAGGGGTATGCGGATGGGTAATAGCGGGGTCTCGATATTGTAGCTCCTAAACCAAAACCTAGAGCAAATGGAAGAAATCCAAAACCGAACATAAGATCAACTCCTTCTATAAGAGAACTGGCTATCACCAATAATGATGATAGCCTTTTATAAGAATTTTTTAGAAGATCAGGCCTAAAGCGATTAGAATTAGAATTGCAATAGCGATAATTCCTACTCCTATCCCAGTGCCGACAACGGGGGCAACAGGAGGAGGACAGCAACTAACCGGGGGAGGACAGCATCTTACAGGGGGAGGACAACATGCTCCGCCCATTCCACCATAACCCATTCCATACATAAGAAGTTCCACCTTTCTAAATTTAGCATACGATTCCCAATGCGAGAAGCAAAAGAATAATTACGACAACTGCAGCGATTCCTGCACCAAAGTCACGTCTTTCTTCACAACAGCAAGCAGCTCCATCAACGTTACCTAATGCCATTACAATTTCCACCTTTCCATTCTATTACATAATATGAATAAAATGGGTAATTCGAAAGATGTCTTATTGTTTATTCAATCCATAATAAGTGTAGCATTTGGTGAAAATCTAAGTTTTATTGTTCTCTACATTTCTTTAAGCTGGTCTAAGTTGGCTTATTTGAATAAGTAAAATTAGGTCGCCCGCCCATTCCCAGATCGGGGAAGGGTGTACTTGCTTGGTAAAGAGGAACAGAGGCAGTTAAGTGATTTTCTGGGTGGGTTGAGTCTGTAGATTTGTAGTTGAGTTATTAAGTTTTGTGGCTCAGACGCTTGAATGAGCGTTTTTTTAAAATATTAGCAGGAATTGAAGAATTTTTGTATAACTGTATCCTGAGGTGGTTGAAATGATAGAACCCCTGACCGTAAAGTTACTGCTTGATTAGGCTTAGATTTATATAGAAATTGATTTGAATAAGTAAAAATATTTTTTATAAAAAGGAGAAAAAGTTATGGCAGATTTAATAAAATACTCCCCAGAAGATCCCTGCGTGGTTACGCGTTTTACGGGCATTCGTACATTCATGAAGTTGCCCTTTATAAAGGGAGATCTTACTGGTGCTGATTTTGCCATCATAGGTATCCCATGTGATGGAGGGACAACTTTTCGTTCCGGAGCTGCTTTTGGGCCTTCCGCTATCAGAGAAATGTCAATTATGCTCCGCTCAGGAAATCCAAACTTAGATGTTGATATCTTCCAATATCTTTCTGGAATTGATTATGGCGATGCAAACATAAATCCTTGTAACTTGCAGGTCAGCCATGAAGAGATTTAAAGAACATTTGACGAGGTAGTCAGACAAAACGTGCTTCCAATCGGACTTGGCGGCGATCACTCAGTAACTCTCCCACAGTTGCGTGCAATAGCCAAAAAACATGGCCCTGTTGCACTGGTGCAGTTTGACGCTCATTTAGACACGTATGATAGCGAAAACGGTAGTTCATTAACACATGGTACAATGTTCCGCCGAGCAGTTGAAGAGGGTATTATCGACTCAAAGCGTTCCATTCAGGTTGGAATCCGAGGCGTATTCAACATGGAGACAATTCGAGAGTCAGAAGCACTGGGTTTTACAGTCATCACGGCTAAGGAACTCCATGAACAAGGGATCGAATGGACCGCCCAGAAAATCTTGGACACCATTGGAGATCATAAAACGCATTTTACCTTTGACATTGACTTTTTCGATCCTGCTTACGCTCCGGGAACCGGTACGATCGAGGTAGGAGGTTTTACGAGCTATGAGGGAATCAAGCTAACCCGGAGCATCCGTCAGCTTAACTTTGTAAGCTTTGACGTAGTGGAAGTGCTACCGGCCTTTGACCCCACACAGATTACTGCTTACCTTGCCGGAAGTGTGGTACAGGAGTTCCTTTCGATTCTTGCATGGAAGCGTAAAACAGGTAACGCTTAAATGTGATGGTAAAATATGTGTTAATTGTCGCTCCCTACATGGGGGCACGTGACCCAAAATACAACATTTCGAAATCCAGCTGTGGGATTATCTAACGATAAGGGCAAGGGTGTACCGGCTTGGTAAAGAAGCTCTGGGGCAGTTAAGGGATGTTCTGGGTGGGATGGGTCTGTAATTAGGCAAACGCTTCTTAGTGAACTATTCATTCAAGGGGGGATATCATACTGAAGAAACGGTTGTCTTCGCATTCGATGAGTAGGTTCAAAGTAGTCATTATTATACTATTAGTTGTCACGGTTATTTTCCTGAAAACTCTTTCTCTTATTAAGAACGGTACTAATATTGTATCAAAATCGTCATCAACCCAAAGCCAACAGATCCAGAGTATTCAAGAAATTGAACAGGATGTAAATGTTGGCAAGCTATATGAAGCTGTATTGACAGTCACAAAGTTTAATATCGACCCCAAGACACAGACCAAATTTTTAGTAGTATCGGATGGTAGTCATTCAATTGATGCGGTGATCTTTAAAGAAATCGAGGATATTCCTATAATCAAAGTCGATAGCAAATATAAAGTCACCGGAACTTTAAATATTTACAAATCGAAATATGAATTGATAGTCAGGAAAATTGAAGATCCTGTTAAATAAACATGTATCAAAGCAAATAGAAGTGACTAGCAACCAGTAGACAGAAATGCAAAGTAACTTAGGTCATCTAACGAAGGGAACACCGATACGACCAATGAATGGAGGGTGGTGCGAATGTCCAGAATTGAAGAGATAATTTCTCAAGAAAAAGATAATCTAAACATTCACGAATATGCTTTTATGAAATCCAATACAGTAATCTTTTCGGATGAGGTAAGAAGGTTATGCCAAAAAAACGTCTGTGGTATGTATGGCACTTCTTGGGCTTGTCCTCCTGCTGTTGGAAGTGTTGAAGAGTGTAAAAATAGATGTAATGATTTTGAAAATGCTTTTATGTTTACTTCATTAGCAAAACTCAAAAAAAAGTATGATATCGCTGAATGGGGTGAAACCCGTCTAGTACATGAATCAATCACAGAGAAAGTAGCTCGAATTTTCAGAGATCAATTCAAAGAAAGCCTCATACTATCTACTGAAGGATGTAACCTATGCGAAAAATGTACTTATCCAGAAAAACCATGTAGATTTCCGAACCGAATGTTTCCTGCAACTGAAAGTTTTGGGATTATGGTTATTCAGCAAGCTCCTCTCTGCAATATCAAATACAACAACGGCGCCAATGCCATAACCTATTTTAGTATGATATTTTTCTAAGATATATCGATGGTCAAGTTACTTATTCGCGAGTAACTGTGACCTCTTAGCTCGGAACTGCGTATTTTTCCAGAAGTGTGATTTTTCACAGAGGTAAGTAAATCGCCACATCATCCCCAGATAAGGGATGGGTGTCCCTTGCTTAGGAAAGAGGTACTGTGGCGGTTAAGGGATTTCTTGGGTGGGATAGTCTCTAGAATATAGTTGAGTAGAAAAACTTTTGTCGGTCTATCCTACGTTCTGACGCTGAATAAGCGTCATTTTTATTCTCATATAATTCTACGGAGGAATCTGGCAACTCATGAAGAACATAGTAGGAGCGGTGAATTAGTCTAGTGATTAAGAGGGGAAATATATATGGGAATCAAAGAATTATTCAATATCAACAGAAGCAGGATGACTGCGGGCATGACTCTCGTCCTCTCAGTCTTGGTCTTGTATGCATGTCTGGCCGGTATACTAGAAAAGAGCATTTATGAAGATGTCCTATCAACTGGCACAATAACTAAGTTTTTACTAGCTGGTTCCGTCAGTCAGGATATGATTTTTATTCCTCTTGCTTTGCTGCTTGCGCTCTTATCCGTATTGTACCTGAAACGTAATGGTATTAAGACTTTTATTACCATCCTTGGGCTAACTGGCAATTTTTTTTACGGATACGGGCTTTATTCAATGCAGGGTCAGTATACTACCCTCTACCTTATTTATTTAGCAATTTTTGGTCTATCAATATACAGTATTATTTTCGGCCTTCTGAGTTTTACGCCGGAGTTTGCAGTTATAGCCTCTCTTCCAAGAACATTGCGCATTTGTACAAGTATTTTCCTATATAGCATTGTGGTAATGCTCGGACTAGTATGGCTGATTAGAATCATACCTGATATTGCAAGACACATACCGCAGGACATTTATGGAGTATTTGTCCTAGATCTAGGTATCGTCTTTCCTGCTATTGCAATAACTGCTACGATGCTAATCAGGAGCAAGCCTTTCGGGAATATTCTATCAGGAGTTGTTTTAATGAAAGTATTTACAGTTTGTCTGTCCTGGGGATTTGGTGAATGGTATGGCCGATTTTCTGGTAACATACAAGGTAGTTATGATATGCTGCTTATCCCGACCACTCTAACAATTATAAGCTTTGTGTTCTTTATACTATACTTGTCTAAATTACAAATCACTTCTGAAGAATTGAAATCTTAAAACCAAAGTACAACATTACCAATCCAGCCGCCCGCCCATCCCAGGTTGGAGAAGGGTGTACCGGCTTGGTAAAGAAGCTCTGGAGAAGTTAGGTTGGAGAATGACAACTAGAATTATTTCGACTTAGCGAAAAGAAAAAGTTGCTGTTACTGGAGATTATCCTCCTCTTTGGGCTACGTCAGAGGAATTGAAATGGTTCGGTGTTTAGATCATCCTTTTTAAATAGCGGAGTTCGCTTCAGCAGTGGAGGTACAAGGATAATGAGGAATATCCGATGATGTCGAGTTTATTATAGTTATTAGAATGAATCTAGATGTTACAAACTAAAGTAAAATAAAACGAAGTTAAACCGCTAATTAGCGGTTTTTTACATTGATAGATTAAATTCATTTTCCCTTATCTTTACAACGCACGACCAAAGCAATTAGTGTTTGGTTGGATCGAGCATGATAAAACTACTCATTACAAACGAAAAAATAATAAGTATCGCAGTGATGACCCAAAGGACACGACCAACGATCCTTGCTCTCCTCATATCTCTTCTTACGAGACCCCGCTTAGGAAATATTGTTATGACAATGATCGCTGTTAAAGTATCTATTGTTTCCCAAACGGTTGTTGGTCTGCTAACAATTCTTCCGTGTAGTTTAATTGTGCCTAATTGATTAATTTCAGGACTCTGCACTAGATTGTGGTGGAATCGTGCTACTAAAAAGCCTCCAATGATAATACCACTTATAAGCATAGTTAAGTCCTGGCTTATATTTTTTATTACCATAGTAGTTACATAACCGAATATATTTACAAAAAAATCCCAGAATTGAAACACTACAACTCAAATCCTTTCCAGACATGATTCGTGTGAGTGCCCAAAATACCATTTAAGAACGATCTTCTTTCGTTGGTAATACACGAGTAATGAAATCTCGATACACTCTCGATAGTTCAATATATAATTCTTGTCGTTGCTCGTCGGTAATCTTGCCCGCCTTAACGAGTCGTCGTAATTCTGCGAATGCTAGCTGTGTGGCTTCTTGATCCTCTAATTCTTCCGAAGTAAAAATTGGCATGCGGCTATACCGTCGAAATAAATCGACTTCACCTTCTAACCCAAGTTCATAAACTTCTGCAAGATCATGAAGTAATTGGTCGCTTGGAGACTTGTTACCTTTTTCAATCTCAGATAAATACTGGAAGGATACTCCGAGTTGGCTTG
Organism: Desulfosporosinus sp. Sb-LF; assembly: GCF_004766055.1. Taxonomy (NCBI): domain Bacteria; kingdom Bacillati; phylum Bacillota; class Clostridia; order Eubacteriales; family Desulfitobacteriaceae; genus Desulfosporosinus; species Desulfosporosinus sp. Sb-LF. The sequence goes on from NZ_SPQR01000016.1 coordinate 14,916, forward strand.
CCACTTTTTTTTGAGTTAAGTTGCGATCTGTTCTAAGTGACATCAGGTATTCACCTGCGCGGATATGCTTTAATCTAATTAATTCCTCGCTTGTTAGCTTGTCTAAATCTGACATAAACAATCCCACCGATCTATTATTAGCAATATTTACATGTAGAAAACATAAGGAATTCCTGTAATATTATATTCAACCAATCAGTTGAATAAGTTAATGTATGAACATAGTGACTGTTGAATACAGATGTCGCGTTTCATATATTATACAACATCAATTGGTGGTTAAGCCAAGTAAATTTATGGAAGGAGGTGAGCGAGAGTAAATTTACCTAGATAACCATATTCAAAAAATGTATTCAATGGAGGTGACAAGTTGAAGTATGTCTATATTTGCAGTCCATATCGTGGTGATGTGGACTACAACATAGCTACAGCACAATTCTACTGCCAATTTGCAACTAGTCAGGGTGTAATACCTATGGCGCCTCATATCTACTTTACTCAGTTTTTGGATGATAACGAACCGAATGAACGCACATTGGGACTTATAATGGGACAGGATATTTTGAAGCATTGTTCTGAATTATGGGTTTTTGGAAACAGAATATCTGAAGGGATGCGGAACGAAATAGAGTCAGCAGAGCGGTTAGAAATCCCGATTTTATTCTACAGTAACCGTTGCAAAAAACGAGGTGAATAAGAAATGTATCTCTCTCCAAAGAATGATGGCGGCAAAACGAAGGAAGATGCAGAACAAAAAGGCCCGCTGGTGCGCCAACACCAAACAGGCCGGATACAAAATATGACTATTAAGAGTATACCACGAGAACGGGAACCGGAAAAGATCTGTTAGAAAAAGGGAGGTATGTGTTATGAGTGATGATCTGGAAATTATCGATCAGAGAAAAATCCTAGGTAAAGATTTCAAAATATACGGAGACCTAGAAAACCCATTATTTCTAGCTAAAGATATTGGAGAATGGATTGAACACAGTAATTCAACTGAAATGCTAAGAGGTGTCGACGAAAACGAAAAGCTGAACTCAACAATCCTTAGTGCAGGTCAAAGACGAGAAGTCACAATGCTTACAGAAGATGGCCTTTATGAAGTCTTATTTCAAAGTCGAAAACCAATAGCCAAAGAGTTCAAGAAGCAAGTCAAACGGATTCTAAGGGAAATTCGTAGACGCGGCATATATGTAACAGATAGTGTTTTGGAAAATATGCTCAGCAGTCCAGACTTTGGTATCAGGCTTCTCTCCGAAATAAAATCAGAACGAGAGAAGATTTCAATTCTTGAGCACAAAATTGAGGAGGACAAGCCCAAGGTCGCCTTCGCCAATGCTCTTGAAGCCACAAAAGACACGATCTATATTGGGGATCTCGCTAAAATTCTCAAGAAAAACGGTGCAGACATTGGTCAAACACGATTGTATGAATGGCTTAGGTTTAACGGTTATCTAATGAAGAGTTTCAGCAAAAATACACCAACTCAACGATATATGGAAATGGGTCTACTGGACATTAAAGAACGTGTCTTTACCTTTCCGAACGGAGACCTACGAATTTCAAAAACACCGATGGTAACCGTAAAGGGTCAGAAATATTTTATCAATTTGTTTGTCAAAACGAGGGCAATCTCATGAGTAAACTGGAAATCACACTGAAATACGATGAGCTTATTTCGGCCATGACAAGGCTGACAGAGGCTCTGGAAACCAAGCAAGCACTAGTTCAAGTTGCGGCAGATAAGCTAGCCGAGGTGGTTGATCCACCCAGTGAAGCAGAACAACTAGTAGAGGTCGAGCCACCTCCCAAAGATGAGAAGACAGTAACCCTTGAACAAGTGAGAGCGGTACTCACGGCCAAATCACAAGCTGGAAAAAAAGCAGCAATTCAGGGTCTATTCAAGAAGTTCGATGCAGATAAGCTGACCGCTGTCGATCCAACAAGGTATTCTGACTTGTTAAAAGAAGCAGAGGCACTTTAATGGCTGACCATGCAAAACTGTCAGCATCAAGCTCTCACAAATGGCTGAACTGTACACCCTCGGTCAGGCTTGAGGAATCGTTTGAAAACAAAACCAGTACCTTTGCGGAAGAAGGGACTGCGGCACATGCCTTATCAGAGCATAAGCTACGCAAGTTTCTTAAAATCAAAACAAAAAAACCAATCAGTAAGTATGACTCTCAGGAATTAGAATTCTACACCGATGCCTACGTAGATTACGTCTCTGAATTGATATCCGAGTCCAAAACAAGGTCAAGTGATTCATTGGCCCTAGTTGAACAACGATTAGACTATTCCCAATACGCAGAGGACGGATTTGGAACTGGCGACCTAGTCATTGTATCGGATGGCATTCTCGATGTGATTGATCTTAAATATGGTAAAGGGGTTCGAGTATCGGCGGAGCACAATACCCAAATGATGCTTTACGCACTGGGGGCACTGGAACTATTTAATCTCTTGTATGACATCGAGACTGTACGAATGACAATCTGCCAGCCCAGACTCGACAGTATTTCAACCTTTGAACTATCAGTGGACGAGCTTATGAAATGGGCAGAAACAGAGTTGAAACCCAGGGCCGCACTTGCCTTTAGAGGTGAAGGCGACTTTATATCCGGTGAACATTGCCGCTTCTGCCGGGCAAAGAGTCAATGCCGAGAGCGGGCCAATTCCAATTTAGAACTCGCTAAACTGGACTTCAGGCTACCTGAATTACTGACGGATGATGAGACAGCCAAGGTGCTAGCCCAAGCAAATGAGCTGAAATCTTGGGCGAAGGATGTCTGGGAGTTCGCCGAAAAGGAAGCATTGGCTGGTCGAAAAAAATGGCCGGGTTACAAACTGATCGAAGGTGTCGGTCGACGAAAATATACGGATGAAGCCAAGGTCGCAGAACAGGTACTTGCGACTGGCGACTTTAATGAGGCCCAAATTTACACCAAGAATCTTCTCGGCATAACGGCTATGACGCAGCTTCTTGGCAAGAAACAGTTTAAGGAATTACTGGGGGGTTTGTGTATCGCGCCTCCAGGCAAACCCTCGCTGGTGGTAGAGTCGGACAAGCACCAGGAATGGAATCCACTCGATGCAGCAAGGAGTGATTTTGCAGATGCCATTTAATATGGAGTATTTGCAAATTAAAGGCGACGGGGAAATCATTCACGTCAATAAATATGATTACCAAGGAATCGTGCTTAACCGGAAGTGGAGATCCTCAGTATTCGTGCTATAGATGGAAAAGTGGTGATCGATTACGTAACAAAAAGGAATCATGTCAGAGGTTGTAAGGAATTTAAAGACCTTGGCCCATTAAAAGAAAAAAGGGGTAATTAATAATGGCGAACGAAACAAAGGTTATCACAGGAAAAGTAAGATTCTCATTTTGTAACGTATGGGTAGCAAAAAGCATCAATGGGGGAGACGAAAAATACTCTGTTAGCCTCGTGATCTCTAAAAAAGACAAAGAAACACTCGAAAAAATCAACGGTGGGATAAAAGAAGCTGAAAAAGTTGGAATCGCCAAGCATGGCGCAAAGTTTACCAGTGGTGCTGGTTTCAAACGACCTCTTCGAGACGGAGATATTGACCGATCAGATGATGAAAACTACGCGAACTGTTATTTCATAAATGCTAACAGTGCAACAAAGCCAAGTATCGTTGATAAAAACGTCCTGCCCATCTTGGATAGCTCGGAAGTTTATAGTGGCTGCTATGGCCGGGCGAGTATTACGTTTTACCCCTTCAACACCAATGGCAACCGGGGTATCGCTTGTGGTCTACAAAACTTGCAAAAACTAGCGGATGGTGAGCCGCTCGGAGGACGCAGTAGAGCAGAAGACGATTTTGAAGCCTATGACGATGACGACTTTTTGTCGTGAGAACACTTGGTATCGATCTTGAAACGTACTCCAGTGTGGATCTAAAAAAGGCGGGGGTGTACTCGTACACCTCTGCTCCCGACTTTGAAATCTTACTGTTCGCCTATGCCTTTGAGGATGATCCCGTCGAAGTTGTTGATCTGGCAAGTGGTGAAAAACTGCCACCAGAACTATTAAAGGCATTAACCGATGAGAGCGTTATAAAGACCGCCTTTAACGCAAATTTTGAGCGCACGTGTTTGTCCGTGTATCTCACACAGGCATTATCCTCCGCTTCCTGGCGCTGTACAGCAGTCCAGGCGGCGATGTTGGGACTTCCTCTTTATCTTGCAGGGGTTGCTAAAGTACTTGATTTAGACCAGCAGAAAATGAACGAGGGTAAGGCGCTTATTCGGTATTTCTGCAGCCCATGTAAACAAACCAAGGTGAACGGCGGCAGGACCAGAAACCTACCGGAGCACGCGCTAGAGAAGTGGGCTATCTTCAAGGATTATTGTAAAAAGGACGTTGAGGTTGAAAGAGCCGTCCGGGGAAGGATCGCAAACTATCCTATCTCCGATTATGAGCAGAGACTTTGGATGCTTGACCAGCGGATCAACGATCGAGGGGTTTTAATCGATACCCGGCTGGTGGAAAACGCCATCGACTGTGACAGACGGTACAGAGTGGGCATTTTTGAGGAAGCTAAGAAGTTAACCGGCTTAGATAATCCAAACAGTGTGGCCCAACTTAAGGACTGGTTCTTAAGTAACGGACTTGATATTGAGAGTTTATCAAAAAAAGTAGTAGCTGAAATGGCGACCACTACGGATGGTGAGATTCAAAGGCTACTACAGCTTCGGCAAGAAATGGCCAAAACCTCAATCAAAAAGTATTTAGCTATGCAAAGGGCACTCTGCCCGGATCATTGTGCTCGCGGGCTGCTCCAGTTTTACGGTGCAAACCGAACCGGTCGGTGGGCCGGAAGGCTCGTACAGGTACAAAACCTCCCACAAAACCATTTAAAGGACTTGGAACTAGCGCGTTCAATCGTGAAGGCCGGAGACTTCGATGTTCTCGAAATGGTCTATGAAAGCGTGCCAGGCGTACTGTCGGAACTCATCCGAACCGCCTTTATTCCTTCAAACGGACATAGATTTATTGTCGCGGATTTCTCCGCGATTGAGGCGCGGGCCATTGCGTGGCTCGCGGGCGAAGCCTGGCGTATGGAAGTTTTTCAAACTCACGGCAAGATTTACGAGGCCTCTGCGTCACAGATGTTTAGAGTGCCGCTAGAGCGCATCGTCAAAGGAAACGCAGAGTACGAGCTCCGGCAAAAGGGAAAGATCGCAGAACTCGCGCTTGGGTATGGTGGTAGCGTAGGGGCCTTAACCGCGATGGGTGCGCTGAACATGGGCGTTTCTGAGAACGAGTTGAAACCACTCGTTGATGCGTGGAGAGCCGCGAACCCCAGAATCACAAAGTTTTGGTGGGACGTTGACCGAGCGGCACTCAAAGCTGTTAAGGAAAGAACGATTCAAACGGTAGGCACTATAAAATTCCAATACCAAAGCGGAATGTTGTTTATTACTTTGCCATCAGGTCGAAGGTTATCCTACATCAAGCCTAAATTACAGCTTAATAAGTTTGGGCGCGAGGGCCTTACCTATGAGGGTGTTGGGGAAAACAAGCAGTGGTGTAGCATTGACACTTACGGGCCGAAACTGGTGGAGAATATTACCCAGGCTGTGGCACGCGATTGTCTCGCGGATGCCATGCTGCGGATAGACAAAGCCGGGTATAAGATTGTGATGCACGTTCATGACGAGGCGGTAATATCTGCTCCGGTGGGCGTTGGCTCGCTGGAGGATGTGTGTAGCATTATGGGGCAGCCGATACCATGGGCTGAAGGTTTGCCCTTAAAGGCCGACGGATTCGAATCAAAATTTTATAAAAAAGGTTAGGTTTAATATGGAGGGCGGTAAAGGGTGAGTTTAAGGCATAGCGGAACTGTTGTAATTGCCACAGGTAGTTCACGAAAGGAAACAAAATGGACCCATCGAGAAATGTCTTGGCCAGAGCTTATGACCAGGCTTAAGCAGCCGACGTTCACAGGAGAAACGGTTGAAGAATACCGGGAAATGACCAAGGCAAAGCAGGACGACATAAAAGACATCGGTGGCTTTGTGGGTGGAAAGCTTAAAGACGGAATAAGAAAAAACGGTAGCGTGGAGTATAGAAGCGTTTTAACACTGGACATTGACTATGCTCAACCGGATACTTGGTCCACTATCACCATGTTCAACAGCTGCGCGTTCTGCATTTACTCAACGCACAAGCACACGCCGGGAGCGCCTAGACTCAGGCTTGTTGCTCCCTTGTTGAGAACAGTAAGCGAAGAGGAGTACACGGCGCTGGCACACAAGTTTGCAGCGGGTATCGACATCGAGCAGTTCGACGATACCAGCTTTGAACCCTCGCGTTTGATGTACTGGGGAAGTACGTCCAGTGATGGAGTACACATATTTGAGTCACAAGACGGACCTTGGCTTAACCCGGATGAAATCCTTTCACAGTACGTGGATTGGAAGGATGCCTCCAGTTGGCCAGTATCGTCCCGAGTGGACCAACTGCATAAAAAAATGGCCGACAAGCAAGGCGATCCATTGGAAAAGAAGGGCGTTGTTGGAGCTTTCTGCCGAGCGTATAGTATCACCGAAGCAATCGAAATGTTTCTTAGCGATGTATACGCGCCTTGCGAAGCGGAGGATCGATATACCTTTTTGGGCGGGTCCACATCGGGAGGTTTGGTACTTTACGACAATGGTACTTTCGCGTTCTCCCATCATGGCACGGACCCCATCAGCGGTAAGCTTGTAAACGCCTTTGACATGGTGCGGATACACAAGTTTGGAGCACAGGACGATGAGGTCAAAGAAGGAACCCCGGTAAACAAGCTGCCATCGTTTAAAGCGATGCAGGAACTTGCCATAAACGACGGGGTAGTTAAACAGCAACTTATGTCCGAAAGTATCGCGGCGGCACAGGAAGATTTTAAAGATGAGGACTGGGCTAGGGGCTTGGAGTACCAAAAAGATGGCGCGCTGAAGGCGACCATCGACAACATCCGGTTAATCATGGAACATGACCCCAAGCTAAGTAAGGCCGTGGGGTATAACCAATTTGCTAGTCGTAATGAGCTTCTAAGGGATTTACCTTGGCGAAGTATGGCTGGAAATTCGTACTGGACAGATTCGGACGATTCTGCTCTTAGACATTATTTGGAGAAGTTCTACGGTATCAGCCATACAAGCAAAACTATGGATGCGCTGTCTGTGATCGTCGAGCATAACAAGTTTAACCCTGTAAAGGACTACCTTTTAAGTCTTGAGTGGGACGGGGTACCTCGGCTTGATACCTTGTTTATTGACTATTTTGGTTCAGAGGATAATGAGTACACGAGGGCCGTGACACGAAAGATGATGTGTGCAGCGGTCGCGAGAATCTTTACACCGGGGTGCAAATTCGACTATATGCTGGTCATGATTGGTAAACAGGGTCTTGGAAAGAGCTATTTTATGAAAAAGCTAGGGGGCAAATGGTATTCAGACAGTTTGATGTCCGTTACTGGAAAGGAAGCCTACGAACAGTTGCAAGGTGTGTGGATTATTGAGATGGGAGAGCTATCAGCTGCCAAGAAAGCGGACGTTGACGCACTGAAACACTTTATAACGAAGCAAGAGGATATTTTTCGGGCCGCGTATGGCCGACGAACAGCTGCCTATCCCAGGCAGTGCATTTTCCTCGGCACGACCAACGACTACGAGTGTTTGAGGGATACAACCGGGGGCCGACGCTTCTGGCCCATCAACGTAGGGAATGGCGAGCACAGCATGTGGCAGGAATTAAATGTTGGCCAAGTTTGGGCTGAGGCAGTCCAGGGATTTGCTGTTGGGGAGACATTATATCTTAGCCCGGAGCTAGAGGAATTTGCGGCTATGGTGCAATCCGAACACACAGTCGAAAGCGACAAAGCAGGCATGGTCTACGAATATCTTGATACACTCCTTCCGGAAGATTGGGATTCTATGGACTTAAGCGAGAGACGGATGTTTCTGTATGGGGACTTTACCAAAGGTAAAGGAACCGTGAGGCGCACCCAAACCTGCGCATTGGAGATATGGTGCGAGTGTTTGGGTGGCGACATTAAACAGCTCACCAGCACTCAGTCGCGGGAGCTTAAAGGGATATTAGACCATGCCAAGGGCTGGAGACGGAACAAATTGAGGCCACGATTTAAAATTTACGGATCACAACGAGGTCATATCAGGGATTAACTGATCCAGTGCTCCAAGAAAAAAATGAGTAGGATTAAAAATTGGATCAACCCAAAGATGCATGTACCATAGGGTTGAGGGGTCTGTTACCAATGATCCACTTATATACCTATAACATAATATAACAAGGTATTAAGGATATATAGGGTATACGTACTGCCTAATACGCCTATACGTATAACCTGCGAGGGAAATGGTGGATTATATGGAGCATTGGATCAAATGGGGTGTTTCATGAGAGAAAAAGTAATCGAACAAAAGCTCAGAACCGCAGTCAAATCCAAAGGTGGTCTTGCGCTAAAGTTCACCTCGCCTGGTACGGTTGGCGTTCCCGACAGGATTGTTCTCACCTCCGACGGTCGGGTGTATTTCGTAGAACTTAAAGCACCGGGCAAACACCTCTCACCAAAGCAAGTGAAAATGGCGGCAGTCCTTGAGAGGCTCGGTCATAAGGTGCGTGTGATTGACAGCATTGAGCAGGTAAAGGAGTTTATGGATGATATATACTCCGCATGATTATCAAGACTATGCGGCAAATCAAATATTAGACAAGCCCGCCTGTGGGATACTTCTTGACCTTGGCATGGGGAAAACGGTCGTAACCTTAACAGCCATAGATGAACTCCTCTTTGATCGTTTCGAAGTGAAGAAAGTTTTGGTGGTAGCGCCACTCCGGGTGGCCGAAGACACCTGGAGCAAAGAGTGCGAGAAGTGGGATCATCTTAAGCATCTTCAAATTGCTAAAGTCTTAGGGCCTGAGAAAAACCGAATAGCAGCCCTTAAATCGAATGTAGATATTTACATTGTCAATCGGGAAAATGTAGTATGGCTGGTCAACCACTATGGTAAAGCTTGGCCCTTCGATATGGTAGTGATCGACGAGTTCTCGAGCTTTAAGTCACCCAAAGCTAAACGGTTTAAGGCGCTCCGCAAGGTTCGACCACTCATAAAACGGATAGTGGGTCTAACCGGGACCCCAGCGCCTAACGGGCTCCTTGACCTTTGGCCACAAATATATTTGCTGGATAGAGGCGAGAGGTTAGGAAAAACCCTGGGTGGTTATCGAGAAAGGTACTTCGACCCAGATAAACGGAACCAAGAGATGGTATTCAGCTACAAGCTTAAGCCGGAAGCTGAAAAAGCGATTTATGAAAAAATATCAGACATCTGCGTGAGCATGAAGGCCCAGGACTATCTGCAAATGCCTGCAAGAATTAACAACTTTGTGAGGGTCGAGATGGCCCCAAACGAAAAAACACTCTACCGAAAGTTAGAAAAGGATATGCTACTCCCCTTCACCGGAGGCGACATCGATGCAGCGAACGCAGCGGTATTATCGAACAAGCTACTGCAAATGGCGAACGGCGCGGTCTATGACGAGAACGGCGTTGTACGGCAGATCCACCGACGCAAGATCGATGCGATCGAGGATTTGTGGGAAGGGGCAAACGGAAAGCCAATCCTGGTGTTCTATGCCTATAAGCACGACAAGGAAAGGCTTCAGGAATTCTTCAAGACCTCAAGAGAGTTGAACACGTCACAAGATATTACCGACTGGAACGCAGGGACAATCCCAGTGGCTCTGGCCCATCCTGCCTCTGCCGGGCATGGTCTTAATCTACAGGCCGGGGGACACATCATTATCTGGTTTGGAATCCCCTGGAGTTTGGAGTTATACCAACAGGCCAATGGGCGTTTATACCGCCAAGGCCAGAACGAAGCAGTAATTATTCACCACATTGTCACATCGGGAACGATCGATGAGGACGTCATAAAAGCCCTGGATCGGAAGGACACAGGACAAGCTGCACTTTTGGAAGCCGTTAAAGCGAGAGTTGACATAAAAAGCAGAACAAAGAGGAGCGTCTGAGAATGAATAATAAAGATATCGAGCTAAAGAAAACCAAGGAGTTCTCCGGCGTTCTCCTTCCTGTGGCCGACCTTCTCGAACAAAAGAACCACGATTATGGTCGATCCTATGATGTGCTCCGTGAGGAGTATGGGGAAGTTTCCTTCTTGATCCGACTAGGCGATAAAGTCAACAGATTAAAGACACTTGTAAAACATCCTGCAAAGGTCAAGGCAGAAGCCGTGGAGGATACCATAAAAGACATCATCGGGTATTGCACATTAGAGCTATGCTTCAGGAAAAACAAAGGAGTTAGCATAAACCAGAACAAATGTCGAGTGTGTAGATATGTGGTCTTAACTCAGGCGGATCTCTTTGTTCTAGATGGATACGATCCATGTGATAACTGCCAAGAATCGTGTAACTGGGCCGAAGTGTAGACGAGGAGGAAGAGGTAAATGATTGATGTAAGTAAGCTGCTTGTAAATTACCATGAAACGAAGCGCAGTCTCGGCCTCTTGGAGTTTAAAATCAAAAACTATGAGATGTACAGGATTAGCACAGAAAGAACTATTGAGGAAATGACCTTCTCAAGTCCTCAAGGGGAGCGCGTGTCAAACAGCGGGATAACGGACAAAACTGCGAGGATCGCTCTTAAATACCAAGGTGTTACTGATGCTAATAATGATGAACATTTAGAGGAACTGAAGTGGCAGTATAAGACCCAAAAATATGAGATTGATACACTAGACCTCTGCATATCCTTATTAGAAAAGGAACAATCTAATATAGTAACGGACTTGGCTATCAACGGGATGAATTTTGTCGAGACTGGAGCCAAATACTATATGTCCAAGACATCTGTAAGAAGACGCTATAAAAAGGCCATATTAGAGTTAGGTAAGATGTACCAGAATCATATACCCAACAGTAGTACTCAACAGACAGGGTAAGTGTACCCTTTCGTACCGAATCGTACTGACATGGAGAATTCAGATGTGCTATAATTAAGATGTGGAAAAGATTAATTGAGGCTCTTGGACAACACGTCCGAGGGCCTTTTCTAATTGATCCACCTCCTCTCTTTTTTCTATAAAGCGCGGCCTTCGGGTCGCGTACTTTTTTGAAATGATGGCTACGGCCTTTCTTATTTAGGAGGCAAATATGAGTAAATGCCTATATTTTAAACCCCGAGTAGACGGATGCATTGTGAATTGTCGCAACTGCAAACGATGGAGTGGAACCCGGTGCAAGGATGAAAAACAACTGATTGAGCTATATGAGGATACTGAAGAGTTTAAAATTTATGACCGTATGATGAGGGAAAACAAAGGCGTTCGAGGGCCGCTATAAATGGGAGTTTAGCGAACCTAGTTGTTAACCCTGATGGATCAATAAATAAATCAGGTATTTCAGTAAACTTCCTAACTGCAAAAAATGTTGGAATAACTGGAAGAGAGGCTAAAGAACAAGCACATTTCGAATGAACCACTTGGCCCTACTATGGAATGAAGTCAGGGTATATTCACGAAATTTAATCCACCGAAAGGAAATGCCCTCCATTTGTAGAAAATAATAATGGAGAAGGAGGGTGTTTTGTGGAAACGAAACGTGTGTATTTCGATTATTTTGAGGTTTGGTGCCACGAACTTGATGTGGATGGGAGTAAAATTACTGAGAAAAAATTCGACTTAACAACCGTTTGGAATACTGCTCGTGCTTTGACTCCTAAAGAAACAATGAGGAAGCATAGAGGAGAGAAAGCTAGGATACAAATCGTCAAGCCTCGGAAAAATGTCAAGACCCAAAAGAGCGTCTGGGAAATTCAAATTTTGAAACTTCGTGAAAAGTCATTACCAGGCCTGGCAAAGGATGATGGTGATTTCCAAATTATCAAATTAGAAGACGGCGAATATATTGGGGAATCAAATTCGATATTGTATGACGATCAGGGATGTATCTTAGTAATGCAGAGGAACTATAACGGATTCACTCCATCAGGTGTTGAAGACTATCTTTGCAGCATTATATCCCCTGAAAGTGATATAAAACGAATAATTCTTAAACCTATTATTGCGGATTCTAAAATTGGCTTCATATCAAAAGATAAGATATTCAGAACCTTAGAAATTGGTATTGCAAGTGGGAACAACACGGTATCTAATAGTCCTTTTCTTACGGGAATGCTTTCACATTTCGAGAAGTATGAAGGTACAAGCTTTAAGGTTAGGATTGCGGTCGGACGAGCCAAACGTGACAGAACTTTATCACCTGGTCTAACAGTTGATACAATTAAGGAGCTGTATGGAGATAGTAGTGTAACTGAACTCAGGACATGGCTTAAAGATTCCGAGGACATTAAAACCGAAAAAGTAGACCTACTTGATGATCGTCGCCATGATTTTACCGAATTATTAGTAGATAAGGAAAATCCTATTTCTCACGATAGGGTTTATGAAGACCTCAAAAAAGTCTACTTAAAACGTAAGAAAGATAATACGATATATTAGGATTATGTTCAAGGGGTGGTCGAATTGGCAAAAAAAGGTGATACTTGGCCGAATCTGTTTTACTGGCTAGTTAACCTTTACCCTGTGTATTTAGGTATTTTGGTTGCGTGGGTGCTTAGTCATTTTAATGTAATTCCGGAGCAACTTAAAATTGAGAGATTTGATACCGTAATAAGCTCAATAATTTCCGTCTGCATTATGACTATAGGCTTTTTTTTCACAATCATTACCATATTCATTACACTATTCGAAAGGAAAGTAATGAAGTTTCTTATGGAGCACAGAGGTCATGAATTACTAACTCAATATTTTTTAGTACCTATTTTGGCTGGAGGGATTCTAATATTCTATTGCTTTTATTTGGGAATAATAACCGGTGCAAGCTCATTGTTAAGCCAGAATAGTGTGGCAGTATTAATTGCTCTGGGGCTTATCTTCACGGTCGGTGTATCTCGAATAGGTACATGTTTGCTAGTAATATTAAGGCTAATAGCAAATGAATTTAGGTCAGAGGCCAGTATTGAATCCGATAAAGTTACACGAATAAAACCAGAGGATTTGTTTCAAACCGAGAATGAATAATTAGACAGTGAAACTCATTAATACATTTTTTTAAAATTTCAGGCTAGAGAATAATTCTTCAGGCTTTTAACTTGCCGAAAATAAGGTAACACGAACTTAAAGTCCCAAATGCGTAACAAATAACCTTCGCTAAAGACCCAAAAAGCAAAGTCAGTCTTGACTTCTTTGCCATATTGAACAAACAAGCCAATTATTTAGGAACTTCGAAAGGGGTTCCTTTTTCGGTTGTAGAAGGAGGAAAACATGGACATACAGAAAGTACCAGCCCAACAATTAAAGGCGTCAAAATATAATCCCCGCAAAGACCTAAAGCCCGGCGACGCAGAGTATGAGAAACTGCGTAGGAGCTTCGATGAATTTGGGTACGTCGAACCAGTTATTTGGAACAAGAAAACCGGAAACATCGTAGGGGGCCACCAACGCTATAAAGTATTGACCGAGCAGGGCGCGAAGGAAATCGAATGTGTCGTGGTGGATATGGATCTACAAAAAGAGAAGGCTCTGAATATCGCACTCAACAAGGTATCCGGCGAGTGGGATACTCCACTATTAGAGGATTTGCTGAAAGATCTGAGCGACAGTGGTTTCGACGTTTCTCTAACGGGTTTTGACCTAAGCGAGTTACTTGTTGAAACCGACCCCACAAGCGAAGATGTAAAAGAGGACGATTTCGACGCGAACAAGGCACTTGAAGATATTAAAATACCAATGAGTAAGCGTGGCGACGTTTGGCTCCTTGGGAAGCACCGATTGATGTGCGGAGACAGCACTTCTCACGAAGATGTCGGAGTTCTTATGAACGGCAAAAAGGCTCGGCACGTTTTCACAGACCCGCCTTGGAATGTTGATTATGGATCAAGTACCAACCACCCAAGCTGGAAGTCTCGCTCAATTCTCAATGACAGTATGCCGACCGATCAATTCAAGGAATTCATGGAGAAGACATTCAGTGCCATGAAAGCTGTGTGCGAGCCGGGCTGCATGACGTATGTGGTCATGAGTGCTCAGGAGTGGGGCAGCCTTATGAATGTACTGACCGACGCGGGCTACCATTGGTCGAGTACCGTCATTTGGAGAAAGGATTCCCTGGTATTATCCCGGAAAGATTACCACACCCAATACGAGCCCATATGGTATGGATGGCTGGAAGGCAGCGCTAGGCTTTGTCCTCTAGTGGATAGAAAGCAGACCGATGTTTGGGACATACCAAGGCCGAAGCGATCGGAGGAGCACCCAACCATGAAACCAATCGCGCTGGTGGCAAAGTCTATCCTTAACTCAAGCTATAAAGGAGACTTGGTGCTTGACTTGTTTGGTGGCTCTGGGACAACGATCCTCGCGGCAGAGCAGACAGAAAGAGAGTGCCACTCGATGGAACTCGACGAGAAATATGTAGACGTTATAGTTAAACGATACATTGAAAGCGCTGGCAGTGATGCTGGTGTTTTTTTATTGCGCGGAGGAGAAAAGGTAGCCCACAAAGATGTGCTAACAGGAACGGTGGAGTAGATATGCCTTTAAGAGCGTTTCGACCCTGTAAGCAATTAGGCTGCCTCCAACTGACAAGGGACATCAGCGGGTTCTGTGTCAATCATATGGGTTCAGCCCATGAGTACGACAGGCGGCGAGGCTCGGCGAAGCAGCGCGGATATGACAGGCATTGGAAAAGACTACGGAAGATATTTCTCCATGAGAATCCATTGTGCCATGACTGCTTGCTCGTGGAAAGGTTAACTCCCGCTAAGGAAGTCCACCACATCAAGAAGGTACGTGAGCACCCAGAGTTGAGGCTGGTTAAGAGCAATCTCATGGGATTATGCAAAGCCTGTCACTCCGTTAGAACGGGCAGGGGCGAGTAAGCACGAAGGGGTAGGGGGATCTATTTCTCTACAGCATTCAAAAACGACACCGCGCCCCCGTCCAGCTTGTAAAAACTTCCCTTTATTAACTCAAAGGGGTAAGGAAAGGAGGGGACACCATGGCTGGAAGGCCACCAAAGCCGATCGATGTGATCGTATTGGAAGGAAAAAAACACCTAACCAAAACCGAAATAGAAGCTCGGAAAAAACTTGAAGATAAATACCGACCTAACAGTGACAAAGTCATTTGTCCGGATTGGCTTGACGCAGAGGCAAAAAAACACTGGGAACTATTGAGCGCCGAACTGCAAGAGCTTGATCTTATTACAAACGTAGATGTAGGAGCTCTGGCTATTTGCTGCGATGCTTACTCTAAACTCATAAAAGCGAATGCCGAGATCGAGAAGCATGGAATGTTGGTGACTTATACAAACAAGGGCGGAAATAAAAACATCGTACCCAACCCATATGTTGCGTTATCGAATAAATATAGTGACGTCTATAAACGGTTTTGCACGGAGTTCGGATTGACCCCAGCAGCAAGACTGAAACTGGCAGCTCCCAAAGAGCCGGTTAAGCCACTTACAGAGTTTGAACGGAAATTTGGTGGAATCTAAATGGATCTAACGGAAGAACTAATCGAGTATTCTGAGGCCGTTCTTTCCGGCGAAATAATCTCTTGCCAAAAGCATCAATGGGCTTGTCAAAGATTCCTTAAGGATATAGAGAACCAAGGAACCGAAGGGTTCCCTTTTGTTTTTGTCGAGGAAAAAGCCGAACGCTTCCTTGATTGGATGAGGCTATTTAAGCACCGAAAAGGGGTCCTTAAAGGCCAACCTATCGAGCCGCACATCATTCAAAAGTTTGTATTTGGAAACATTTACGGGTGGATTAATCAAAATACCGGGTATCGAAGATTCAGTAAAGCCTATTGGCAAGTTGGACGTAAAAATGCAAAATCTCAATCGCTGGCCTGCGTAGGAAGCTACGAGCTGATGGCCCTTGGGGAAGGAACCTCCGAAGTTTACTGCACCGCGACCAAACGAAAACAGGCCAAAATCGTTTGGGATGAAACCGAAGCAATGCTTTTGGGTTGTCCTGAATTAAAAGGAAAATATAAAATCGCCTATGGTCAGATCAAGCATCTAAAGACGGGGTCCATTATGGACGCACTCAGCAAAGAGGATGAGAAAACGGGGGACGGATTGAACCCTCAATGTGGAATTATCGACGAGTATCACGCTCATAAAACCAGTGAGATGTATGACATCATCGATAGCGGTATGGTTGCAAGACCCCAACCGTTACTCATGATCATAACAACGGCTGGATTTGACTTGTCACACCCTTGCTATACCGTTGAATATAAGCTTATTTCCCACATACTGGACCCCGACAACCCTTATGTAAACGACAATTATTTCGTCATGGTTAACGAGATTGATGCTGACGACGATATAAAGGATGAATCGGTATGGGCTAAAGCCAACCCCATTGTTTGCAGTTACCCCGAGGGCGTTGAATCCATTCGACGAAGACTAGATCTCGCGTTAGAAGCACCCGAAAAGATGCGCGACTTCCTGACAAAGACCGTCAATCGATGGGTACAAATGCGGGAGTTTGGGTACATGGACCTTAGCAAGTGGGCCAGGTGTGGGCAAGACTTCGACCTGGGAATACTGCGAGGCAAACAATGTATTGTTGGCGTTGACTTATCAGCCACGCTCGATTTAACCAGCGTAGCCCATGAATTTAAAATCGAGGATAAATATTACGTCCTTTGCCATTCGTTCATGCCGGAAGAAAAACTCAGAGAAAAGATATCGACGGATAAAGTTCCCTATGATCTGTGGGTGGAGCAAGGTTGGATTACATTAACGCCGGGCGAGGTTGTGGACTATGCATTCATCATCGAGTACATCAACTCGATTGCCAAAGAGCGTGGCTTCATTCCTGAAGAACTCTGCTACGACAAATGGAACGCCAACATGTTTGGTACGGAAATGACGAACCAAGGCTACACCTGCGTGGATATTCGTCAAGGTATGCCGACCTTGGGGGAACCAACTAAGAGTTTCCGTGAAGAAGTGTACAAAGGAAATGTCATACACAATAACAATCCGGTGCTTACCTGGGCGGTGGGGAACGCCATCACTAAGATGGCTCCAAATGAAACGTTTATGCTGGACAAGTCAAAATCCACACACCGAATTGACCCGATAGCCGCCTTAATTAACGCCCATTGTCGTGCAGCAGTGATCGAAGAACTATCAATTTATGAAAAACGTGGAATGAGAAGTTTGCTCTAGGGAGAGGGTGGCATAGGTGAGGTTTACTGAAAGAGTTAAACTCTTATTCAAGAACAACATGGACGATTATATCAAAGGATTCATGAGCGGGGCCGACCTAGACGACCCATTCTACGGAGATGCTTCGATGGACCCTGCTACTGCTTTGAAATATACTGCTGTTTTTGCTTGCAACAAGGTCCTTGCGGAAACCTTCGCTTGTATGCCCGCTATGCTTTACCGAAAGGACCAAAAGGGTGAGCGCGAAGCTGTTAACGACCTTGCCATTTACGATATTTTGCACAATAAACCCAACGAAGAAATGTCACCTTTTAATTTCAAAGAGGCATGTATGACCTCGCTGAACTTGGGAGGAAACTCTGTCTGCGAAAAGCTCGTCAACGGAAAAGGTCAGCTCGTTGGCCTATATCCGTACCAGCATGCGTTTGTGGATATTTCGAGGAATCCCAGTAACAAAAAACTCGTTTACACAATACAAGATGGGATTTCAAAAAAGGAACTGACAAGAGATCAAGTATTTCATGTTCCAAACCTGAGTCTTGATGGAATCGTCGGCCTTTCGCCGATCGCTTATGCTGCCTCGGCCATCCGGCTAGGTATGTCCTACGAGCAATTTGGTGTTAACTTTTACAGAAATGGTGCCAACCCATCCGGTTCCTTTGATGTTCCAGGCGAACTCGGAGAGGAAGCTTTTAACAGACTAAAGAAAGAGCTAAAACTTAATTACACAGGACTAAAGCGCACGGGTACCCCGATGCTACTTGAGGGCGGGATGAAATTTACCCCCCACACGATCAACCCTGTTGATGCGCAATTACTAGAGAGTAAATCGTTTCAAGCCGAGGATATCTGCCGCATTTATCGGGTCCCACAACACCTAGTACAACTCCTCAGTCACTCAACCAATAATAATATCGAACATCAAAGTCTCGAATTCGTCATGTACACTATGCTCCCTATTTTCAAACGTTGGGAAGAGAACATCAATATGCAGTTGCTTAGTGAGAAGGAAAGACGGGCAGGGTACTATGTGGAATTTAAGATTGATTCCCTACTTCGAGGCGACGCAGTAAGTAGGTCAACTGCTTATGCGCAAGGAAGGCAGTGGGGCTGGCTCAGTGTTAACGACATCCGCAAACTAGAAAATATGTCGGCTATACCAAATGGTGATATCTACATGCAGCCTCTCAACATGGGCGAGGCTGGTTTGGTCGAGCAGGCTGAGCAAACCAAGGCTCTCGCGGATACAATTAATAAAATGATTACCAATTAAGCAAATCAAGTTTTAGCACCCAAAGTAAACTTCAAATCACATAACTTTCCAGTATCTTAATTTTTATAAAGGAAACTATAAGTTAAAAGGAGATGTGATTTATGATAAAAATAAATGATCGAATCTATCTTGGCATGATATCTGGTACTGTCGGCTTCGTAGCTTTAACCCTAATTGATGTTATCTCATCAAGGATGAAGATTTCACAACGATCTTATCGAACGACAGCTGCAGGAGTGTGGGTATCTTCCCGTAGACAAGCCGAAAAATGGCCAGGACAAATCCTTGGAGTAATGATGAATATTGGATTAAGCATGGTTGGTGGAGTATCTGTGGTGAAACTGTTAACTACGTTTGGACGAGATAAATTAGTTCCCAAGGGTTTATTTTTTGGAGCTACATTTGGTTCGATCATCACATCTGTGCTTAGTGGTTTAAGTAGTAACAAGGTGAAACCAAAAGATGCTTGGAGTAATCTCTCATATCTAGTATCTAATTTTGCATTTGGTTTGGCATCAATATTTACTGCTGCTAAGATAGGTGATGATTCATTGTTTGACACGCCACCTCAAAACGATTACTCAAAACCAACGAAACAAACAACTGAGCAAATAAAAGGGTCGAAAGGAAATAATATTTATCCTGTTTACTCAGATGTAAATCCAAATCAAGAAGAAACAACATATATGTAGTTGATGTTTGTTCGGAAGTTTTAGAAACCATTTTAACCATAACCTGATAACTCGAGCCGTGGATTTTCAGGTTTGTGGCATATTTTTAATACTTCGCAAGTACGGCTTAAAAAGCACCCACTGGGTGTTTTTTATTTTGCCCTTTGAAAGGAGGTGAGAGAGTGGCAAAAAAGGTGACAGCTAAAAAGAAATTCTGGGTTTTCAAGGCACTGGCCAATAACGAAGCCGAGCTAACAATTTATGGGGAGATTGCGGATTCACAAGGTGGATGGTATAGCACTGGAAACGAAGTAACCCCTACGTCGTTCAAGGCGGAGCTAGATGCCCTTGGCGATATAACTACCCTGAAAGTGTACATGAATTCCCCAGGCGGGGATGTTTTTGCAGGTCAAACGATCTATTCACAGTTAAAAAGGCATAAGGCGACGATAAACATATACATTGATGGCCTAGCTGCTAGCATTGCCTCAGTAATAGCCATGGCGGGCGATACAATCCATATGCCAGCAAATGCCATGATGATGATTCATCATCCCATGAGTGGAGTTTGGGGAAACGCCCATGAGATGCGGGCCATGGCCGACACTTTAGATAAAGTTTGTGAGAGTATCCAGGAAACCTACCTTTCTAAAGCAGCAGACATGAGTCGAGAGGACCTGATTGCTTTACTTGACGCAGAAACTTGGCTAACTGCCCAAGAGTGCTTAGACCTTGGGTTGTGTGACGTAGTGGAAAAAGAAAAAACCATTGTCGCTAGCATTCGGGACCTTGAAATCCTCGCCAAGTATAAAAACACCCCTCGAATCATTACGGTAAAAGCTGAGAAGGACGATCCTCCTGAACCAATCCCGCCGATCAATCCAGTCGAACCAGACAAAACCGAAGACGTTACAAAAGCAAAAGCAATTTTGGCCTTGGAGTGTGAACTCTAGAGGCCATTTTTTATGCCCAATAATAGAAAGCGAGGCACTCATGAATGAATGAAATGGAACGATTGTTGGCTCTGAAAGCAACGTTAAAGGCGAAAGCTCAAGCTATTACGGCAAAGGAATCCTCTACCACCGAGGAAATTAATGCCGTACTGGCAGAAATTCAAGCTCTAAATGCCAAGATTGAAGTCCAAAAACAGGTTGATGCGATGGAAGCAGAGGAACTAAAGGCTGCTGCCGAAGCAAAGATTCCCGTCAATGAGCCCCTTTGGGCACAACCCAAAGACCATTCCAAAGTTATCTGGAAAAACAACAGTGAATTCCTCTCAGCTGTTTACTCAGCCTCCAAGCAAGGCGCAACACCTGATCCAAGATTGTTAATGCAGAACGCGGCTTCCGGAATGGGTGAATCCGTCCCTTCCGACGGTGGTTTCCTCGTCGGGGAAGATTTCGCCAAAGAATTACTTCAAAAAACCTATGAAACAGGGATTCTGGCTTCTAAATGTCGCAAAATTCCTATCAGCCCAACGTCAAATGCGCTTGAAGCTAACGGGATCGACGAAACAAGCCGGGCGAACGGCAGCCGCTGGGGCGGCATTCAATCCTTCTGGGAAAATGAAGCGGATGGTTTGACTGGTAAAAAACCTAAGTTTAATAAGGTTGAATTAAAACTCAAGAAACTTACCGGACTTTGCTATGCCACAGACGAACTACTCCAGGATGCGGTGGCCCTTGAATCCATTATCGGTCAGGCATTCGCGGAGGAGTTCGGTTTTAAAATGGATGATGCTATTATGAACGGTTTAGGCGCGGGTCAGCCACTTGGCTTTATGAAAAGTGGCGCTCTAGTTACAGTCTCAAAAGAGGCTGGGCAGGCTAATGGTTCTATCGTGACACAAAACGTCCTGAATATGTGGTCGCGTTGTTGGGGTAGATCACGGCAAGATGCCGTATGGTTAATTAACCAAGACGTCGAACCCCAACTAAGTCAAATGACAATTATAGTAGGTACCGGAGGCGTACCCGTGTATATGCCAGCGGGCGGAGTGTCCGGTGCACAGTACAGCACCCTCTTTGGTCGTCCTGTGATTCCAGTCGAGCAAGCGAACACCATAGGGTCCCTCGGAGATATTTCTTTAGTTGACCTTTCGCAATACCTCCTCATCGACAAAGGTGGCATCAATGCTGCATCGTCCATCCATGTCCGGTTCCTTTATGACGAGAGTGTTTTCCGTTTTATCTACCGCGTCGATGGCCAGCCGATCTGGAAGTCGGCACTCACCCCATTCAAAGGAAGTAACACACTCAGCCCATTTGTCACCTTAGCTGCCCGTTAATAATCGTTAGAGGAGGAAACTGAAATTATGTTGGATGATTTAAATCATGTCGTTAATGTATTAGCCCCCGCAGCAAATGCCTTTGCAGGAGTCGTGTCCACAAAAGTAGTTAATATGAAACACTGGGGCTGCGCTTGTTTCGTAGTTCAATGTGGCGTTGGCGCGGTGGGTACCGCAACGATAACCATTGAAGCTTGCAGCGATGTCACTCCCACTCTCACTACAGCAATTCCTTTCTTTTATCAAGAGTGTGTCACAGGAGATACCTATGGCCCGATTACTCAGGCTCCCGCAACAGGTTTTACTACCGCAGCTGCGAGTAATAAGGTTTATAAGGTTTACGTCCTAGACGAATCTCTCGCGACGACTGGATATAGTTATGTGCGACTTAAATCTACAGAGGTCGTCGTTGGAGCAATTGCTGGCGGGGTGGTTGCAGTATTAAGCGATGGTCGGTTTGAAAGTGAAATACCCGATACAGTCTTAGTTTAATAGTATTCAGGGGAGCAGGGTAACACCTGTTCCTTCAATTTAGGCGGTGTACTAACAAGGAGGGCGCGATGAATTTAGTCTTAAAGACACCACCGGCCCATGAGCCCTTGGAGATTCAGGAAGTAAAGGATTATCTCAGACTGGACGATGTCACAGACACCTCAGAAGATGACTATCTCAGGTCCTTAATTATTGCTGCCCGTGAATATTGTGAAGGGTTTCAGAATCGTGCCTATATCACGCAAACATGGGAACTGAGCTTTGATTATTGGCCAAGTCAAGTGATCGAATTACCAAAGGGCAATCTTCAAGCCATTGATTCGGTAACCTATAAGAACTCAGCCGGGGTCGTAACAACGCTCACGGAAACTCAAAATTATGTAGTGAGTACACGTGGAGTTATAGGTAGGCTATTTCCTCCCTATGCACAGTTCTGGCCACCGTTCGTACCGTGGACGCTTGATGCGGTCGTGATTGAGTATACTTGCGGTTATGGTGATACCGCTGAAAGTGTGCCGCAAAAGGTTAAGCAAGCCATGAAGCTTCTCATAAGTCACTGGTATGAGAATCGAACACTCTTAAGCGAGACAAGACAAGCACCTGTTGAGATTGCTTTTGCGGTATCTGCCTTGTTACGGATGGATCGTATAATGCCCATTTAGGGGGGACTTTAGTTGCAAGCCGGACAACTCAGACACAAACTAGACATCGAAACGGAGCTTAATATTCGAGACACCTATGGTCAAACAACTCACGAGTGGGTTGTTTTTTTACATGGGCTTTGGGCCGCGATTGAACCTCTGACTGGGCGAGAGTATTATGCGGCCCAGCAAGTCAACGCAGAAATTTCTCACCGTATAAAGATTAGGTATAAAGGGGGAATAAAACCAAAAATGAGAGTTAAATACGGCGATCGTTACTTTAACATTTTAGCGGTGCTTGACATCACAGAAAGACACCGGGAAATTCATCTGATGTGTACTGAGGTGATCGCTTAATGTCGGACAACTCAATCGTTGGGATTGAAGATGTCAAAAAGCTCTTTGAGGAAGTAGGAAAGGCCCCTACGAAAGTTTTAACTGCGGCCACAAGAAAAGGTGCAAATATTGCCTTGAGCTATGCCAAAGCGCACTGTCCTGAAGGGGTTGAGTGGACAAGCGGTAGGTATGCCCACGAACCCGGCACCTTAAAAAAGAGCCTTAGGATCAAAAAGGAAAAACGTAAAATGGGCAAGTCAGTGTACACCGTCGGCCCAGGGCCCGAAGGATGGTACGCGCATTTTGTTGACTACGGGTTTACCACAAGAAATGGTCGGTACGTCCCAGGGAATCGGTTTCTGAGGGACTCCGTGGACAAGAACCGAGGCCAGATCCAGACCGTAATGCTCACGGAAATGGCCTTAGAGCTGGATAAATTGAGGTGAGAACATGGACTTAGAGCAAGGGCTGACCGTGGAACTGTCCGCTATTCCAGGGTTGGAGAGCAAAGTATACCCAATCACGGCAGCACAAGACACGCCAACCCCGTATGCCACCTATGCCCTGGGGAGCAGCGAGAGAACTAGCGATCTCACGGGTCGAACCGCGCTCATCAAGCAGCAATACCAAATCGACGTCTATGAATCGACCTATGCGGGCCTTAAAAACCTTAAAAAACCCATAATCCAAAAACTCAAATCCTTAAACCTGAGAAGCATCGGCGACACGGGCCCATTAATCCAACAGGCCGAGATAACAAATGACTACGAGACTTATGAAATTGAGGCCAAACTGTACCGGGCAATCCTTGAGGTAGACCTTTATACAACAGAGTAGGAGGAATAAACATGGCAAACAGAACGATTGGGACGACGCTGAAACAAGGCTCCGTACTCATCGGGTCCTTGACCAAAATCAAGCCTCCAGAGAAATCTGCGGACAGCCACGACGTCACTACTCTGGATGTGACAGACGGATACAAACGATTCATACCAGGGATGAAAGACGGTGGCGAGGTTACGGTCAGCGGATTCTTCGACCCAGACGACGCTGGGCAATTAGCCATGGAAACAGCGGTCGATGCAGGGACCACGGACTCCTACGTTATCACCTTCCCGGCAACATTCGGGGCGACTTTTACCTTCAGCGCTTTTATTACTAAGTTCACTGTGGGAGAGGTCAACCTCGACGATCCTCTCAGCTTTGAGTTGACGCTCAAAGTATCGGGCAAGCCCGTACTCGCCATCACCTAATTAACTAAGGAGTGAAAAGATTTGGCAAAGAAGTATCTGCCTATCACCTTGGACAAGACCCGCAACCTTTCCTACGGGATGGTCGCGCTTATGAAGATTGAAAAGAAACTTGGCAAACCCTTTGCAAAACTAGATTTCGAGAACGAGATGACATACGAGGAAATCGCGAACATTCTGTGGGCCGGTTTATCCCATGAGGACCCAACGCTGACGCCCGAAAAGGTCGCAGAACTGATCGACGAATACTCAGATATTCAAACAGCGGTCGAGGCCATGGGCCAGGCAATGCAGGATGCGTTCGGATCAAAAAACGCTCCGGGGGCGACGAACTAGGCTCGGCTGATTGGGATTGGAACCTCGCCCTAAGAAGCGCTGTACAATGTGGGCTCATGCCCGAGCAGTTCTGGGACCTGACGCCCGCAGAACTAAACATCATCATCGAGATTCACGTCGAACAGAAGAAGGACTCCCAAAAAAGCGGCATCATAGCCGCCTTTTATTCTGCCTATTTTACGAGGCTCAAGACTCTTTCAAGCCCCGATCTGGAGAAGGTTCTTGACGGAATCGACAACGTCACTGGACAGGACATGACCGACGAGGAAATGCTCAACGCCGTTAAAAAATTCGCCAAAGACAGGGGGTGATTTCTATTTCTATCATAAGAAACATCCTTGTCAGGGTAGGGGCCGACATTACTCCCATGCAGCGGAACATGGCCCAAGCCCAGCGGACGATGGGCACCTTCCAGAACGAGATGAGATCGGCAACAAGCAGCACTCAAACGAGCATGGTCACAATGGCAACTGCCCTAAACCTTGGAAGGCTTAAATTCCTTGCTCTCGGCGCTGCGGCAGCCGCCGCGATGTTCGCGGTCGGTAAGAATTCCATCAAATCCGCCATGGAAGTCGTGGAATCTGAAAGTCTATTTTCTGTCTCTATGGGCAACATGGCCGACGCGGCAAGAGCCTGGAGTCATGATTTGCAGGATTCCCTGGGATTGAACGCTTATGAAGTCCGCAAGAATGTGGGCTTGTTTTATAACATGACCACCTCGATGGGACTGGCCAGGGATCAAGCCTATCAAGTAAGTACCGGGATGACCAAACTCGCCTATGACATGTCAAGCTTTTATAACCAAAGCCCAGATGAGATGTTCCAAAAACTACAGTCGGGACTATCCGGGGAAGTTGAACCATTAAAACAACTTGGCATCATCGTCAATGAGACTACAACCCAAAACTATGCTTATGCCAACGGTATAGCAAAAGTCGGGTCGCAGCTAACGGAAACCCAGAAGATCATGGCGCGCTACGGCGCGATTATGGCGCAGACCCAGAACGCACAAGGGGACCTGGCCCGGACCATAAACAGCCCGGCGAATCAACTGCGTTTATTGCAGACCCAGCTACAACTAGCCAGCATTAACTTTGGAAATGCGTTCTTACCAATCGTTCAAATCGTTCTTCCGATCCTGGTTACGTTTGCAAAGCAACTGGTCGTCGTGACAAACACCTTCTCCCAGTTCATGTCGGCAATATTCGGTACTAACACCGCGCAAGCGCAGAACGCACAATCCGCTGACGCAGCGGCAGCCGCCCAAACGAACCTTGGCAACGCAGCTACTAAGGCCGGAGCTAAAGCAAAGAAAGGTGTGGCTGGCTTCGACCAGCTTAACACGCTCCAGGAGAATCTAGCCGCAAGTGCCAACAATGCAGCGGACGCCTTGGACGCGAGCGGAAGTATGCCAATTCCATCCAAGCAGGACTCTGGCGCAGGGGTCGTGACATCAGGAGTAATCGAAGCAGCCGC
The DNA here is from genome assembly GCF_004766055.1 of Desulfosporosinus sp. Sb-LF. Taxonomy (NCBI): domain Bacteria; kingdom Bacillati; phylum Bacillota; class Clostridia; order Eubacteriales; family Desulfitobacteriaceae; genus Desulfosporosinus; species Desulfosporosinus sp. Sb-LF. The sequence continues at coordinate 40,990 of NZ_SPQR01000016.1, forward strand.
CAAGACGAAGGCCGCCCTAGATAGCCTGAAACAATCGGCTGGGGAGGTCGCTCAGTTCCTCGCCCGTGCCTTCGGGCCGCCATTAATGCAATCCTTTAATGCCATTGTTCCGGTCGCTCAAGCCTGGAAAGCGTCCCTCGGTGAAACCTTCCAGCAGCTAGGTACGCTAGGAATCCCGTTCATGGGCTGGCTCACCGGGAATCTCGTCCCTTTGATGCAGCAAGTCATCGTAACGGTCGGCAACGTAGCTGCGGGCATGGCGAGCTCTTTATTACTGGTTTTCTACTCGTTACAAGCGGCGGCGTTCCCGATCATACAATGGTTTGTGGCCCAGGGCCTACCCTTGCTTACGTCCTTTGCCTCGGGGGCCGTAACGATACTAAAGTCCTTTTTCGACTACGCCAAGAACGGATTCGATACCCTGGAGATGGGCGTCGTCTACCCGGCAATGCAATTTATTTTTAAGGTAATCCTGGATGGTTTGAACTTGATAAAAGGATTCTGGGACAAGTACGGAGCCGATATCGTAGCCGGGCTAGTCGCGACGTTCAACACCATGAAAGACCTCTTTAATATGCTTTGGAATACCACGCTGGCCCCGATCGTCAAGGGAATGACAGATGAACTTACCTTGCTTTGGGACAAGCATGTCAAAGGGGTAGTAGCAGCGCTGCTTGACCTCATAGGCAAGCTCATCACTGGCGCGACGCAAATCTACACCAGTTTTATAGCTCCCATCGCCAAAAACCTTATAGAAATTTTTGGCCCAGGGTTTGCTAACGCCTTCACACTTGTAACGGGCATCATCGACACATTCCTCGGGGCCATCGCGGACGTCGCGAAAGGCGTCCTCATAGCGCTGGGCGGGATTATTGACTTCATTACGGGCGTGTTCACCGGGAATTGGACTAAAGCGTGGACCGGGGTGAAAGAGATTTTCTCCGGCATATTCACCAGCCTTGGCGGGATCGTCAAGGGGGCCATGAACCTCGTCATTGACGGGATCAACTGGATGATTCGCGGGCTGGATAAGATCAGCTTTACTACTCCCGATTGGGCCCCAGGCTTCGGAGGGGACAGCTTCGGCATAAACATCCCAACCATCCCTAAGCTCGCCAATGGAGGAATAATCACAGCGCCAACGCTGGCGATGATGGGCGAAGGCGGCAAAAGAGAAGCGGTCGTACCTCTTGAAAACTCCGCCTTTATTGATAGCTTTGCAGGGACCATAGCCTCTGCCGTGGCCAAGGCCATCGGGTCTAACAGCGGGCAAGTTGGGAGAGATGCAACAGTGATCTTGAAAATCGGTGAATCTGAATTTGGACGCGCAGCCATCAAGTCGATCAACTCCGTTCACAGGCAAACAGGCATGACTTTGCTGACAATCTAAGGGGGCCAGAAAATGATCATCAAAATTAATGGCGTTGAGATTGCGGCCTACCCCACGGAGTTCTCGGTCACGCCCATGGACCTGGACAACGGCGACTCCACAACGCGGGCCGCAGACGGAACCCTTAACCGGGACAGGGTCGCCGTGAAGAGACAGGTCGAAATGACCTGGAGTATGTTGGATTGGGCTACAACGTCAAAACTTCTTAAATCCATGAGCGATATATTCTTTGATCTCTATTACCCGGACCCGATGGACGGGACCTACTCGACCCGAACATTTTATGTTGGTAATCGGCCTACGCCGTTCGCCTACAACAAAAACGGGACCATCATGTGGGCCGGATTGAAGGCAACTCTTACAGAAAAATGAAAGGAGATTAGAGCATGGCAGAAGGCTGGACTTTATATGCCAAAACCCAACAAGTGAACACCATCCCAAGTACCTTGAAAGTGGACCTCTGCGACATCAATGGAACTGTTATCACAGGGATCGGATACGCCCAAGGATCTATATCCCTCGGCACCATCGATGCGAACGGGCAGCGAAGAAATACCACAGCCCAACGATGGGCGGATACCACTACGAGCTGGGGCAGCCCTACACATGTGAAATTCACGGACGCCAGCAACAATGTCTGGGGGATATTCCCGATCACCGTCACGGCGGGCTCCATGCCCATCGGTGACATCACAGAGTACGCGAACATTTCCATCGGTCAGATTGTATTTGGTTAATTAAAATTTAGGAGGATGATATAAAATGGCAGGACAAATTTCTAACGACGGTGAAAAGAACGCGCTTCAAAAGGTATTCATCGACACCCCAACTTATGTAATGTTATTGGCTCCAGCAGCCGGGGCGTTCACTATTGACGACACAACATCCCTAGCTACAGCAGCAACCTACGAAGTCGCATCAAACACCGGGTATACACGGAAGGCAATCTCCTGGGCTGCCCCGACGGTAGTATCGGGAGCAGGAACTATCTCCAATAGCGCCCAGGTTGACTTCGGAAACTGGTTAGTGGACCAAGGAACAAACAAGATCAGCCAGATCGCGATCGTCGATGCTGCGAGCGGCACTACGGGAAAAGTCCTGGCCTGGTTTGTCATTGCTTCCGGATCAGAGTTGCAGCCCGTAACCGGACAACCCGTGAGAATCCCAGCAGCGGGTCTGACCATATCACTAGACTAAGGGGTATCAAAGGGGCAAGGCTGTATTATACGTCTTGCCCTAACCAAAAAGGAGGTGAACGGAAAGTATGGCTGTGATAACGATTCAACCCGGTCCTGGCGTGGCGAAGGACACTTTCGTCGATACCCTATATAACCCAGGTAGTCCTTCATCTGCGACCGGGACGATGTTTCAGATTGGAAACTACCCCGGTCAAACGACTGATCCAGAAACCTCAGAAGTGTCATATTATGTGGCCCATTACCGAACGTATATCCAATTTGATCTGACGGGGATCACGGGTAGTATCAACTCGGCGATATTAAGTATCTACGGGTATAACAACGTCCCAACCTTTACAACATCTGCAAAGGCCCTAACAGCAACTTGGAATGCAGTAACACTAACAGGAGCCACCGTGCCACCCAATGAAACAACTAAATACGCATCTCAAACAATGACGAGCGGTGTTGGTTGGAAGAATTATGACATTACGGCACTTGTTAATCGGTGGGTTAATCTCGGCTTCGCGAATAATGGGGTTGTATTAGACGACGATGACCCAATCGTATATGACGGGGTGACAGGATCACAACAAAGTTTCTACTCAGGTGACTACACAACAGACGCAACAAAAAGACCTAAATTAGTTATTGACTACGGCGCTGGGGCCGTAACGGTCAGCCCCAGCCTAAGCTCAACATCAACGGTGACTGTTGCCTTTAACGCGATCCCGGCACGGTTACTTTTCCCGACGATGGCCCTTTCATCTTTATCCACGGTCAATGCCCAATTCGGGACGATTGCCTCAGTTTATATCAGCCCCAGCATACAATCCACATCGCAAGTCTCGGTCACAATAACCACACCGCCTATTATTTACTTCAGCGCCGCCCTTACCTCAACATCCACAGTCATCGCTGCACCGAAGGTCATCGTCCCTGAGTATTTCGCCCTCCGGGGGCAGGTTACGATCGGAGGGCTCCCTGTCGCGGGCGCTTACGTTAGAGTGATCGCTGACAACGGAGCGAACATCTTCACGACGACGACCGACGCTTCTGGAAACTACGATGTTGATGTGAACGCGGAGGGGTTATATCACGTTTTCTGCTACAAGCAGGATACCAACGGAGATATATACTCGTCGGTCGCTCAACCGTATATTACCGTGGCAGCGTCATGAGGATAACAGTTAAGCTAATCGACAAAAGCGGTAGGCCCATCAAGGGGGTTGTCCAGGTTGGAGATCAAGCACTAGAGACTGTGGACGGTGTAGCAACCTTTAGTATTAAAGGCAAGGGTGAATATGTGGTTAGAGGACTTGCTATGAATCACCACATTGAATCTACAGTCGTAGAGTTGAAGAAGAAAAACCAGGACATCTCCCTAGAATTGAGGTGAGGGAGCTATCTACCAAGAACTATATGACAAAATAGTAGCGATTAAAGATAAATATTCACCTCAAATACTCGCCATCGAAGGGGTCCACGGCATAGGGGTCGATGTAAACAACCAAAAAATTATAGTGTGTGTGGACACCATAACCCCGGATGTCTTGCTACAGATACCAACGCACCTCGACGATTGCATTGTCGAATGTCGGGGCAGCCAACCCCCAAGACACCTAGCTCAAGGGATACGGGATATGCCCCAGCCCCAGGTAGACCCGAATAACCCGGACCCGATTAGTACCCCGAAGTATAATCCTGCTCTTTTTGCGACCCAATACAACCGTCCTGTTCAACCAGGGCGGTCGGTGGGCCGTACCTATTTACCCGGCGGCGGCACCATGTCCGGGATATTCTGGAGTGAAAGGCTCCAGCAGCACGTTGGGCACTCAAACCATCACGTTCTAGCAGCGTTTAACCAAGTGTTCACGCGCCAGGATACGAACAACTCCGTGACGTTTACCGTCCAGGCGGGCGGAACGCCCTACAAGGGTGCATATTTCAGTGACTATTGGACGGCGGATTGGAAACGACAGAGCGACTATTACTATTGGCTAAAGGACGCTAATGGTAATTATGTAAGCGTCTACGGGAGCCCGAACGGCAAATCGCATATAAACTCCGTGGCTCCCACAACGGGCAAGGCGGGCGACCTTATCACAATCAACGCCCAGGTGGTAGGTAGCAGAAAAGGATTAAGCAAAGTCTTATTCAACGACGTCGAGGCCAAAGTTAAGTCCTGGGATGTAACCTACGACTTCGATGGGATAACCGACTACTACTCGACCATCGTGGTTTGGGTCCCCGATCTACCGCCAGGCGACGTACAAATCAAGATCAATGTAGAGGGCGAACCTGTTCACGCGCCAGGGGTGATCGACGGAGCAGACACGCTGATCCATCAAGTCGGTAATATGGAAGAATTCATTCCTATAGAGCCTACGATGTACAACGATTCGGCCCTATTCACCTTTCACCCATCTGTCCCCATAAAGGCTGAGTATACAATGCAGCCCGCGCTGAACGATGCCGAACTTGCGTATTATGCCAATAGTCCCCAGGCGCTAGGCGGGTACTGTCCGAACAGACAATATCGGATGCAGGACATCTATCGCGGGCCTATATTCAAGGGCATGGTCGTGATGAAAACCGGAAGAACCACGGGGACTACCTACGGCATAGTTAATCAGCCATCCTACAACTGGAATATTCACTACTCGGCCTCGGACAATGAACTAGGCCCCTTCTCATCCACAGTCATGGATACGTTTATGACCTACCCTATGGTATTCACCGACCAATATGTAAGCGATGACCCAGAAGTTCCTTTTCAATATTCCAACTGGTCAACCCGGCAAATTAATGGAATGAATCTGAAAATGAACTTCACAGACGAGGGCGATAGCGGGTCGGGTGTTTTCACGGCCTCATATGACGACTATGTAGCATTTTGTAACAAATACGGACTTGAGATAATTGTGCGTGATCCCGACACACCACCGGACCCGCCGCCTGGCCTGTTAATAGCCACGGGTTCGTTCGGACAACTTAATGACGGAGCCGGGGGCGGGGATAAAGCCTATCGCTACGTTGATTATTACGGGTTGTCATTGAGCAAGCTGCCGATGGAGATCGGCGGAGAGTCCGCCGCAGGCCGATCCCAAATGACCGTAGATATTAAACCCGAGTGGTACGCGCTGCCCAATATTAAGTCAAAGTCAAACGTCGGTCTGGAGCTGGCGCTGGTTCATGTAATCAACTTACAACCCACGCCACTAGAACTCCATGCCGCGCCGTTAGACCATAACTCGATCAACTTCGCCCTTACAGATTATCTGATAGAGGTCGAAGTGCACGCTTCACTCGCCCAGGGGGCCAGCGTCGGGCTCTCCGTCGTTGCGGAACCAGCGGTTCCCGTAGAACTAAGGACCCAGGCCGCCATGACGATCCTCCCGGCCTCGGTTGGGTTGACGCTCAACAACGTCTACACGGTAGAGCTGGGCAGCATCCAAGGGCCCATCACTGTGCCCACAAGCGTCGGGCTGGCGGTTAATTCCTATGTCAGCTTCACCCCGATCAGCATAGCGGATACCACATCGAATGTGGCACTGTCGATCCAAAAAGGGATAGTCGTACACCTACCAAAGAGCGACCTAACGAAGCACGTAAAGCCCGCAGACAATAGCTCGATCAGCTTCACGCTGGTCGGCTATTCCAAAGCGGAAAATGTGTTTTACCCGATCTTGGTCCCGACAAACCTTGGTATGTCGATCGAACCCGTCACAGCAGTACAACTAGGAGCGGCGGCCCCACGGTACGTTATACCCTCCAGCGTCGGGGTGCAGATTAGCCCGTCGGATGTCTCGCAAGTGGCCATAAGTGTCCATCCCGCCGTGGCCCCAGCCACGAAGGTCAACCTGGAACTTGTCGTAAAATTACTACCCTTTTTTCTAGCCAGACCAGACCGAGAATTTGAGGTCCAGGCGGTTATAAATGGCACAACCTACGACAAGACAATGGTTATATCGTTCGACATTGAGGACAGCCTCATACCTTCGGAAGATTTCGTCTTGGGCTCCGTGATTTCATCCAAGCTGACGCTCTCACTCCGAACGAGCGACACGATACTGTCCAACGCCACAGTTACTCCATCAGTGCGGCTGAAGGGCCCCGAAGGAGTCTCGGATTGGGTCGCGCTCGGGAAGTATTATATCGACTCTAGGGGATACCAAAACAACGTCTGGACGTTCACTTGCTACGACAAGACCATCCTATCACAGCAGACCTACGTTTCATCGCTCAGCTACCCAGCTACGATGACAGCGGTGTTCGCGGAGCTTTGTGGGCAACTAGGTCTGACCTCAGATTCAAGTGTCGTTATAAACCCGGCGTATATGATACTTTACGAGGACCTGGACATTTCCATGCACGATATGCTGGGCTATATTGCCTCGGCCCATGGGGCCAGCGTAAGACTAACCAAGGACACGGAGCAGATCACGTTTGTCAAGTTCACACCAGGAGGGACTCGGACCCCGATCCTGGCCTCGGATTATTTCACGGAGCAGCAGACAAACCCTCTGAAAACCTATACGGCAATATGCCTGACTTACAACACGGACGGAGAAACGCTAACGGCCGGGACCGGGGATGACGACCATACGCTGAATATTTACAACCCTTATATGACCCAGGCCATGCTGAATACTGTGTTCGCCTCCTTCAACGGGTACTCGTATATACCATTTACAATGAATTGGAAGGGCAATCCGACGCTCAACGTAGGAGCCCCGATAACCGTGACGCAGCGGGATGGGACGACGTTTAATTCTGTGATACTTACCAACAAGTCCTCCTACAAGGGCGGCCTCAAGGCCACGATCACGGCCCCGTCCTACTCTCCGCAGCGTAGCGAGACAGACTACAAGGGCAGCTTGAAACAGTTCGTCAATAGCCAATTAGGTAAGACCTTGCAGCCGGATATACCTTACTACGGAGTGACGATCGGCAGGGCGAACGGATTAAAAATTGCAAGGTCAGACGGGGTTTCCACGGCGACCTTTAACAGTGACAAGCTCGAAATTGACCGGAATGGATCGCCCGTATTCAAGGTGAATGATACCGGGTACGTCGAGCTGACGGGTGTTAAGATTAACGGCGGCACGATTACCTGGGGAACCGGAGGCGCGAACCCTCCAACAGCGGGCCAAGTAGGGGCGCTGCCCGTAGGATGGTCCCCGGATTTAACGGCCTATGTTACCAGCAGCTCTTTAAGCTCTACATTAACGAGCTACGCACAGACATCATCCCTGGTCAACTACCTCACCAACTCCCAATTAACAACTGTGCTGGGGCAGAATTATGTTGTCACAGGATTAGTCGCTGCGAACCGGATCGCCGTAGGGACCTTGGACGGATTCTACCTCACGGGCGCTACGGTTGAGGCGAAGAACTACCTCAAGGTGGCCTCGAATATCTGGAACGGAAACACCTCGACCTACGGTATTCAGTTCGGTTCCTCAATATACAACTACGCTATCCCGGCGACCATGAAGTATTACCAGGGACTCGCTGGCGACGGAAGTACGTTCCTCGAATTGAAGGGGTCTGGAGATTGTCAAATTGAAGTGCGCGGTGGCTGGTTTGACGTATATGCAGCCGCGACGTTCTCCTACGACGTGACGGTCAACGGGGCAGTTAATACCAACAACCTATCCCCCCGAACAGGGACAAGGATTTATGTCGGAGATTATGGCTGCAACTTCAACAACACAAGCGATGGTATTCTGCGGCTTGCTAATGGGGCGGGAGCTTACTTGTATATTTCGGGCAGCAGCTTATATTTTTACAAAGCAAACGGTACCAGCGTTGCATTAGTACCGTAGGAGGTGTTCATTTGAGCGCAACAATTGATGCCAATAGGATGATCGACAAATTAAAGGCACAGATCGGGGAACTAGCGGCTGCTGTCGCGGTCCGTGAAATACAAATCGAAGATCTCCAAACACAACTTGCTAACCCAAAAGAAGAAACCGCCTAGAGCGGTTATTTTAATGCCTATTAATAGGAAGGAAAGGGTTGGGTAATATGGGCGAACAAGAAGAACTCAAGACGAGAGTGGCCGTTTTAGAGACCAAAAACGAAGCCCAAGAGTGTCGGCTTAACTCATTAGAAATTGATGTTGGAAAGAAGTTTGACCGCCTTGAGGCGAAGCTGGATCTGGTACTACAGGCTGCACGTAGTCGTCCATCGTGGGTGGTTGCACTTACGATTTCAGGATTAATGACGATTACCACGGGTCTTATGGTTTATTTAGTTACGTACCACTAAGGAGGGACATCAAATAACCTGTCCGCATATCTTGTTAGAGAGGGGTGGACAGGTATGACAGAATCACAGGAAACTGAACTCAAGACTCAATTGGCAGTTTTACAGACCAAATTAGAGACCAAAAACGAAGCACAAGAGTATCGACTAAATTCGTTAGAGATAGAAGTTGGAAAAAAGTTCGACCGCCTTGAGGCCAAGCTGGATTATGTATTAGAGGCTACCCGAAACCGCCCAACGTGGCTGGTTGCGCTTACGATTTCAGGGCTTATGACAATTGCCACAGGGCTTGTTATTTATTTGGTTGCACGTTAGTTAGGAGGGACTTTGAACTCCTTGATAAAACCATAGATGACTAAGCAGCGACTATAGGCCAAGTGCCAGGGTGGCTGCTTATTGTTTTACCCGTTATGTCAGGAACAGTCGTGGGACTGGCAGTAGCAATGTTTAAGTAGAAAGGAGTGCTTATGTGGAAAAACCAACGATTATTTGGAAAGGGTCGCCGAATTTCAGCAGTCCCAAGGGATATAAAATCCTAGCGATTGTCGATCACATTATGAGTGGGACACTGGCGGGGACAGATTCTTGGTTTGCCAATCCAGCAAGTAAAGTAAGCTCTCACTTTGGTGTAGGTAAGAACGGAGAAATCCATCAATATGTCAATCTGGAAAACCCTGCGTGGGCCAACGGAGGAGTGAATAACCCGAGTTGGACCCTGCTTATTCCGGGGGTTAACCCCAATTATTATACGGCCAGTATTGAGCATGAAGGAAATAGTTGGGATGTAATGCCGGAGGCGCAGTACCAAGCCACCCTGGCCTTACATCGGTGGTTAATTGAGACACTAAGTATTCCTGTGACCCGCGACAATATCATTGGTCATTATAGAATTGACTCTATTAATAAGGCTAACTGCCCGGGAACAGGGTTCCCTTGGGAGCGATTATTTGATGATTTGCAAGGGGGAAACGACGTGTTAAACGTTGCAGTTTTATTATTCACGAAGGACGACTATTGGGCGGGAACTGATGTAGCTGGCAAGAATGGTAACTGTGCCATTTTTGTAAGGTCGTCAGATCATTCCGTTCCTGCTGAGGCCATGAGCGCTAAGCAATTAATTGTTGTCGGGGGACCCACAACCAAGCATCCAAACGAAGTGTTGTTGAGTGGTAATGACAAATATGCGACAGCTGCTGCTGTGGCGAAGTATTTAGGGTAATTAACTGAAGGGCTATTTTTTGCCTGAAATCGCTAAATGGGGACCGCACGTGTGGCCCCACGACGCCTTGTGTGCGGCTTTTGATTTTTCAGGGCATAGACATATGCCTTGGCAATTCGTGTGGAACCCGTCGAGATTAGGCTTTGTTCGTGAAAACTATAGCTTGAAACAAGTCCACACTGTGTGGACTTTCGCCTCGTTAAACTGCAACAATGACATTCTCGTTATACTCATTAAACTTCAATTAAAGAAAGAGGTAATTTAACATGCAAACAGCTATTTTTAACGGCCTACAGGACATTGTAGTGGCACTAATCGGAGTGTTTTTTGCTTTTATGGTGGCTTATATTAAACAGCATTTCTCCGTTACCCAAATTAGAACAGCGACTGGAATTGCCACAGAGGCGGTAAACTTCGCCGTACAAGCAGCCAAGAAGCTCGGCATAACTGAAGACTTGGCTAAATATAACTCCGCACTTACGAAAGCCAAAGAACTGGCTTCTGAGGCCGGGATTAATTTCACCGACTCCCAATGGGAGACCTTACTGGAGAGTGCTTATAAGAAGGTTAAGGCAGAATTACAACCTCTAACGGAGGCAGCTATTACTCAAGATGATATTGTTAATTTGGTTAAAGACGAATTGGGTAAGGTTGCGTCGAACGTCCCAGTGGATACTATTGTAAGTTTGATTCAGCAAGAGTTAGGCAAGTTGAGCATTTCTGTGAATGTTGCCGCTCCTTCAACGGAGGTTGCAAGCTAAGATGAAAGATATAAAAAATGTATGTGTTGAATGCAATCGAGAGTCTTATTGCATGGAACCGTGTGAAGCGTGGTTAATTGAGAACAACAAATGCCCAGTTTGCCAGAATAAACTCATCCGGGTTGGAGGTTGTACGGAATGTATAACCGGAGATTGGTCCAAGTGTGGATAATAGACCAAGAGGCCTTTTTTAGTTTTTAACTAAGTTTCCTTCTATTAAAGAGTGTCTAATTAATGGGCTTGCCGAAGAGGCGAGCCCTTCATTTTTGGGAGGAGAAATTAAGTGATTAATTATCTGTTGAGTTTGCATATATTGCACTTGCTTAAATCTAAGAATCTGATAACCGATCAAGAATTTAAGGCCATAGATAAAGAAAATAAGAAGTCCTTTTTGACTTGATTAGTGTCCCCAGCAATTATAACATGTCACCATAAAAGGAATATAAAGGAAAAGGGAGAGGGGACATTATGGCTTCAAATTCAGCGGTCAAGAAGGTTGTTACGGTCATTCCTGTAAAACCTGTTGAGGTGGTTAAAGGGTTCGCACTAGGGGCAAAGAAACGGGTAGCCGCGTATTGCAGGGTAAGCACAGATTTGAAAGAGCAGGAAACGAGCTTCGAATCACAGGTTCAGCACTATACGGATACCATTAGTAATAGAATGGATTGGGATTTGATCGATATTTATGCAGATGAAGGGATCTCGGGAACGACAACAACCAAGAGAACCGAGTTTCTAAGAATGATTAATGATTGCATGGCTGGAAAAATAGATATGATTGTTACAAAATCAATCAGTCGGTTTGCTCGCAATACCGAGGACTGCCTACACTTTGTAAGGAAGCTCAAGGACAAAGGAATAGCCGTTTATTTTGAAACAGAAAATATCGACACCCTTGGTTCTGGTGGTGAACTCTTGCTTACCATTCTTAGCGGAATGGCACAAGATAGTAGCAGAAATCAGTCAGATGTTACGAAATGGGGGATTCTAAGACAGTTTGAAAGTGGCAGAGTGCTAGTCAATACCACAAGGTTTCTGGGCTATGATAAAAATGACAATGGGGAACTTGTAATAAATGAGGAACAAGCGGATCTGGTACGCAGGGTATTCAGGGAATACCTTGAAGGGAAAAGCTACAATGCAATCGCCAAAGGGTTAACAAAGGATAAAATAAAAACTGTGACTGGAAACGAAAAATGGTGGGATTCAACCATAAGCGGGATGTTGGAAAATGAGAAGTATTATGGGGCAGCTCTTTTGCAAAAGACTATAACCGTTAATTTCCTTAATCATAAACGCAAGGCCAATAAGGGCCAGGCGCAGAAATTTATGGTCGATGATAACCACCCGCCGATCATACCTAAAGAGATATTTGATAAGGTTCAGGATGAGAAGGAACGAAGAGCCTTATTAAGGGGAAATTTGGTTGGTGACAGGCATAAATATAGTAGCAAATATCCTTTCAGTGCTATAGTTTTTTGTGGGAACTGCGGGAACATTTTTAAAAGACGACAGTGGAACAGCACAAATACATCGAAGAAAGTTGTTTGGCAGTGCAAAACTTACATAATGGACGGTAAGGATGCCTGTGGAGCCAAGGCCGTTGACGAGATTGTTTTAAAGAATGCCTTTGTAAGGATGTTCAACGGAATCTATGAAAACAAGCAGAGCTTTATAAAGACGTTGACTGAGAATATTGAAACAATTATTTTGCAAAGGCCAGATAGTAGAGAGACTGAAGCCTTGGATAATCGGATTGAGGAATTGAAAAATGAGTTGAAGAGGCTCATTCGGTTTCAGGTGAATAATGGCGTCGATGCTGAGGTTTATAACGAGGAGTACAAAAGCATATCTGAAGAACTGGAGGAAGTACGAAAGAAAAGGTTGGAGCAAGATAAGGTAATAGAATCAAAGGATGGGTTGAAACAAAGGTTTGACGAAATCCTAGAGACCATAAACGGCAGGGATTCACTACTTGAAGAGTTCGACGAAGAAATATTTAATGCGTTGGTTGAGAAGATAGAAATTCTCACGCCAACGCATTTTGTTTTTGAGTTGAAGAGTGGGATGAGGGTAGAGGAGGTAGTGAAGTGAAAGTTACCCCAAAAGAGGTGGTTTTTTCTAGGACGTCCCGTGAGGATTCCCGAGGTCTGCTACTGCAACAATATTCTTCTGAGTTTTTGGGAATATGAAGTTGTACGACGTGCTGGCAAAAGAAAGCTTAAACTTGTTTCTTTAAAATTGACTTATTTGTTGCCCTTAATACTATGACAATTGCTGCTTTCCAATTTGACGGTTCATAAGTTCCGCCTCTCAACTCTTGAATTTCTATACCACCAAACACCCAAAAGCCCATATGTTCAAGCTTATTAATCTCACTTGTCAGTTCAAAACATACTCTAACTCTATCATAAGATTCAAAGTCTGAACTGAGCTCCCCATAGTTCTGTAAAGTTTGAAAGAAACTACCTACAAATTCTACTTCATCCTCAGTGTTTAGCTCATCGTTATCGAACCCATATGAATGCGCTTCATATAAGATTTTAAAAAGTTCTTTACCTAATTCGACCCTTACGAGGTATTCTGGAATACTTTCATCCATTCTTTTAATTTTGGCTTTCATTGGTTTGTCACCAAGTTTTTCTGAGACCCACTTTTCATGATTAATTTTGATTTTGCGCAGAACATCAACCGTATTAGTTTCCCACTGGTCATCAATCATTTTATGGTGAACAGAACAAAGTAATAACAAATTATCGTATGAGTCAATAAGGTTCTTGTCAAATGTCGGATCACTCCTTGGCCCATGTTCTTGTCTAGAAATAATATGACATTCCTCACCCACAACCGAATCTACATCAAATGGGGGCGCCTCAATTACCAATACATGTCTACAGATAGCACAAAGGTTTCCCGAACGACCCCATAACATTTTTCTTACTTTATCAGCTATAGCCATAAGTTCACCTCTTAATTGCAAACGTCCGCGTAGTTCCCGAAGTCTGGTTACTCATTCATACCCTCTCAAATATGGGAATGAAGTGTTAAGTAATTTGGCCGCACCTCGATCTACTAATATCCTTCTTCAAGATCGCTGGAAATTTTAAAACTTTTCATTAATCCTTCCTATATGCTACTGCCAAAATAAAATCTGACATCATAATCGATGCATTAAGAAATAATCTTGCGTGATGATCTTGAATCCTAATTCTTTTACTTCCAACACCATGTGCATCGCTATCATTATTTCTCATTTGTGATATTGCTGTTAATATTTTCTCAAGACCTGATAGTAGCATGTTAATTCTTTTATCAATATCTTTCGACTGATGCATATCGTATAAATCCTTTACTTGTTTATACAACGATCCAATGTCACCATTTTCAGATGGTTTCTCATTCTTTAATTCTATTACATAGCAAAATACTTCTTCTAATAAGGTCCTACATTTAGTAATAGCACTATCGTAATTTGAATTATCAATGTCCACTAATGCTCTTTCTGACAATCCTTTAATATAAGCGCTGTCAATCACTTTAATTGTGGGTGCTTCAACTTCAACAATGGCATTTATCGGTTTCACAATGAACTGTTTATTAACTAGAGTAAATTCATTCCCACTAAAATACAATATCCCACTAATTTGTTTAATAAGAGTATTTACTGTTTCAGCGTATGTTTCCTCAATTTCTTCTGTAGTTAGATTTTTTAGTTTATCAATGAATTTATTTTTCGCAAATAAGCAACTTAGAAGTTGCTGCATTTTGTTATTATTAATGCAATATTCTAGCAAATTATCTAAATACATCCAACGACTTAGCGCCCCACCATTCCAACCATACTCTACCGGCAATCCAAAAGTAGTTGAAAGAGCGCATAAATCAGGCCCGCTTAAGTATGGCATTGAAATTTGAACATCATTGATTTGTCCAAAAGTTTTATCCCCGTCAAGAATAGATATAATTTCTTTGTTCTTTAACAATTTATATAATTCGTTCATCATTATTTCTCCTAAATATTACGTTCTATATAGCGTTAAACATCCGCGCAAAGACGGCGTGGCCTTTGCGGCTATTTTAAGCACATCGAAACCATTCGCCAACAATGTAATATTTACCTTTATTTTACTCTTTGAGTCCTATAACTCACATTTCGTAAAGTTTATCAAAACAACATTCTCCGTTTTAGTCCAAATTCCTCTCTGACAGCCAATTTGACCCGTTTTCATTTTCTGCTTTTCTGGCTCATTTAGCGTGTTTTAATACAAAGTGCGAAAGTCCGTTTTCCTCTCGCTTACGTTGATTTACTATGGTGTTTGTTTCGGGTTTTTCCTATTTGGCTCACGTCTAATCCTTGGGGGATGGATAGTGCCAGCCTGGGCATACCACAACATAGGATTGTAGATTAAGAGAGGGATGCACATGTCCGATTGTAAAACTCCTTGAAACGATAAACAGCAGGGATTCACTACTGGAAGACCTGTTGCTTCCATTGCGGATAAATGAAGTATTGTTAGGTTATTATAAATTAGATTGGAAAGGAGGCCTTGTTAGATTGTAACAAGTGTACGGAATCAGTTGTCAGGGTACAATTCAGGAGATTAAATTTACGGAATACATGTGCTATTTATCAAAACGAGGATGAACGATTTATTAAAACCACTCGTTTGATTGAATCAATGTAAAACTATTATAAATACCACTGGCCAAAGGCTTACTGAATTTACCTTAATTACTATATAAGGTGGTGGTTGCATTTGTTTTGGAGAAAAGTGAAGAGTCGAAGCGACCATGAACAACATAAACCTTACAATGAGGTTCAAAATAAAGCTGTAACACTAGATGCCCTCAAAAAATTAGTGGCGAACATGGATGATGTAGAAATTATTGAGCATCAAATTAATCCCAAAAAACGGGTTACACTTCTGTATATAAGAACGTTAATTAACCAAGAACGTTTAAATGAGGCTATTATTGAACCGTTGATTCATCATTCTCCTGCCTCCATTAATGAATGGATTAGCGTTTGTAAAGTATCCGAAGTCAGTGTTTTAGATGAGGCACAAAAGCAATTGATGGGGGGATCGATACTTCTTCATGATTGTAGTGAGGATCAATGGTTTGCCATTAAACTTGAAAATCCATTAAGCCGTTCCATTGAATCCTCTGAAATAGAAACTATTTTATATGGACCAAAAGACAGCTTTAGCGAGCAAATAGAACAAAATATTACATTGATTCGAAGGCGTCTACCGTTGACTTCACTTAAGACGGAGATGTTCACAGTTGGTTCCCTAACGAAAACACCCATTATCCTCATGTATATTGAAGGCTTAACGAATCCCGAATTGGTTTCGATTGCGAAAGATAAAATTCACACGATTGATTATGATATATTTTTAGATTCATCCCAAGTTGCCGCGTTTATGGAAGATAACGTGCATAGCATCTTCCCTCAATTCCAACAGACAGACCGTCCAGACTTATGTGTTTATGCTTTGGGGGCAGGAAAACTTACGATTTTAGTTGGCAATACCCCGTTTGTCTTAATTGCGCCAATCACATTTTTCGATCTCTTTATCTCTCCCGACGATTACATCCATCGTTGGCTTGTTGGAAGTTTTTTGCGTTGGATTCGATATATAAGCTTTGTTCTTTCGATTACTATGATACCGCTCTATGTATCGATAAACACACATCATTACCAAATGTTCCCTCTGCAGGTGTTATTTGTGTTATTAGAATCTAGAAGCAAAATGCCTTTTACACCATTTTGGGAAGCTTTTCTAATGTTAATCATTATTGAAATCATAATTGAAGCAAGTCTTCGAATGCCGACAAAGACAGGACAAACTTTAGGCGTAATCGGTGGTATTGTTATTGGACAAGCTTCTGTAGATGCCGGATTCGCTAGCAAGGTGTTAATTGTCACAGTAGGTATTTCCACCATCGCTTCATTTTTGGTTCCCAATTATTTTATGGTTAAGGCCAATAGGCTACTTTTATTCGGCTTTTTATTTCTTTCATCTGTCCTGGGCATTTTCGGAATGGTACTTGGAACAATTGGATTGCTCGCGCATCTTAATGGAATGACATCGCTTAAACAGCCTTACTTTGCACCTGTAGCTCCATTACATATTAATGATTGGAAGGATCTTTTCATTCGTGCCCCTCTACGCTGGATTAAGACACGCCCAGAATATTTACATCCTCAACAGAAATGGCGATACAGTCGAAGGAGATGATTACTTGCCTCCATCCTCGTTATTTGAAAAGTCATCTACCTTTAGCGGTGTTTATACAATGATGATAGTCAACCGTATGCAAATGCTATACTTTTTTATTATTATGCCGAGATATTTAGTTAAGCCCTACATGATCTGGGGCATTTTGGGGGTAGGACTGTTATCGCAAATCAATTTAATGCTTTTAGCCAAATTGTTTTCATCCAATTATTATGCAAAAGGTTACCCAGGATTTGTACAGCTATTCGGTAAAAATGCAGTTCGTTTTTTTACTTTTCTGGGGTTATTCCCAATATTAGTGAAAATTGATGTATTGACACTTGGTGTTGGGGAAGTTGTGCATCAATATATTTTCCCCTCGATGAATTCGAATTGGTTGCTTCTTTCTATTTTCCTGGTCTGTTTTTACGTTGCCGTTCAAGGAATGGAGAAAACAATACGTTTCGTTGTGATTGTCTTTTTAAGTACGATTTGGATGTTAATAATATTCTGTCCTTTTTTCTTTCCGCCGATTGCATCTCTGCATGATTTATATCCTTTGATACCTCATGATTGGTCGGGAATTTCCTGGAGTGGGTTGTTGTTAGTTTGGACATCGATGTCAGGGCCTGAAATGCTGGTGTATTTAGCTCCTTGGCTAAGTCCAAAACAAAAGATGCTAAAATATTTAACGATTGCGAATACCATTTCTACCTTGGAATACTTGCTTTTATTTACTGCTGCGTTATTATTTTTTGGTTCAAATTACTTGGATAAAACAAGATTTCCTGTGCTCGATATGATCAGGTATTTGCAATTTCCCGCATATGAACGAATTGATATAGTTTTAATCTCGCTACATATGTTTGTTCTCGTATTTGTTAATTCTATCCTCATGCTATTATTTTACGGGGCTATCCGAATACTCATGGGAAAAGGGGAGGAACAAACCACCCTAAAGGGTTTTACGGCAAGCTTACTCATTATTTTTGTAAGTAGCTTAATAATCAATCAGTGGTTCTGGAAATCTGGCGGAGAGCAGAACATTTGGATGAATCTTCAGATTGGGGTAGGGGCATTTACCTACTTTTTAGTTCCAACATTCCTTCTAGTGGCCACCAAACTAAAGGGGTGTTTTAAGGCATGACGAATATAAAACGGGTCGTTTTTGTTTTTTTAACAATTGGCGTCGTACTGTTGACCGGATGTTCCCCATTTTTTGTCGATAACAATACGGTTGAAGAAATTGCTCCTGTGATTTTCTGGTCTATCCAGGATGGAAAAGAAGGACGATTGAGAATAAGCACAATGGTGCCGCCCTTAATTAATGAGAAGAAGAGCCTGCTCACCAAGCAAGTCGATCTATTAAAACAGGGCAGAAAGGACTTTAACTTAATTTATTATCGCGAGCTGAAATTAGGACAACTTCGAATGGTCTTTATATCAGAAGATCTTGCCCGAAAAGGAATCCTTCCGATAATTGATACCCTTCTCACAGATCCGGATATCTCTCAACGGTTATATCTTGTGATTGTTAAAGGAAATTTTGAGGATTATATCAGTAATCAAGTAGTTAAACAAGAAAACTTGGACTATTTTCTTTATCGTATGCTTAAACATTATGATACTAAAAATCAAGGTGAAATCACGGTGACCAATTTGCATCAATTCATGAAACGGTTGTACACTCCATTTTCAAATCCCATACTGCCTGTTTATAAGGTTAACAAAGAAAATTTCGTTTATGATGGAACTGCTTTTTTCAGGGATGATAGATTAGTTGCAACCATCAGTGACATGAATGATCAAATTCTCCAACTCCTCGATAATGATTATTACCTTAAACTTTTAGCAATACCGTCTTTAATGGTCACTTTAGGTCAAATTCACTCAAAGGTTAATATAGAATTGGTTCCGGATTATTCGTCGATCTCAATCAAGGTCAAACTAGATGGCAGAATTGAGGAGTACCGGGGAGATAAAAATATATTTGACAGTGATGAATTAGCAGATCTTAATCAAGAGATAGAATCCTATTTTAAAAAACAAACAACAACGTTGCTAGATAATATGCAACAGTGGAAAGTAGACCCTTTGCAACTAGGAACTCACTCACTTGCCCCCTTTTCACAACCGATTAGTGAAGAGAAATGGTTAAGTGCTTGGGAAAAAATGAAAATTAATGTAGATTATCAAATTAACTTACAAACGATGAAGAATATGAACAGATAAGATATGGACAATTCGAGTATACCCATTTAGATTGTATTGACAAGAGTGTGAGATAACTTATATGTTTTCAAACCCGAAAAATCGCCCACCCCATGCACCCTGGTAACGGCAATATAACTATATAAAATATAGCTCTTTTGGCGTGACGGTGCACGTTGAGACAGTCGTGGTGATAGAGCGGAAGTAGCCTGGTATCAGCGGTTTTCAGGGTTTGGGATAAATAGAAAGAGTGTTTTATGTTCCCTTGGACTAATGTTTCAAGGGAATTTTTTATTAGGGGGGGTTAACTTTTACGCACAAATACGCGGAAATAGCAGGGTTTTTGCGTTTTAGTGTGGAAATTAATGAAAAACGCCCCCCCCCTGTGTGCCTGATGTGTTTGGTGGTTCTCCCAAGTTAAGACCGTAGTATTGATGTCGTGGGTAAAAGAGTGAGTGCGTGAAAATCCTTGAAATAGAAGGACTTGGTGGATAACATTGATTATTTAAGGTTGAGTTGATAAAACTGTGCGGAATAGGCTAACCAACATTATTGAAATATGCTTAGATGTTTATTAGTCATGTTGCAGCTTAATGGAAAGATGAATTCACTCTTATAGGGAGATTAAGCAGTTCAATAAATGAATTAACCAAATATGTGTATAAGTAAGGTGAGATTATTGTGGGAAAAACAGACCAAATATGTGAGATATTATTAATGCCAATTTGTTGTCATAAGAAACAAGATAAAATTTCACGTGAAAATAATAAAATACTGTCAGGTCAAAAATATTATTCAACTACTGATGAAGATATGTCTGATTTTGCAGTAGGCTTTTATGAAATTGTATATAAAGATATTTTAAATTCCAAGCCGCTCTTAGAACATAATGGTTATTTGCGGAATAATGAATATGCTGGCGATACAATGAACAGCTTTAATACCGTTGCGAATATTACTCCTGGAGCAGGAAAATCTCGTGTGCAAAGAACGGCTAAGGAAGAATGGCCGGAATATTTACGGAATTATCATAGCAAATATCATTGCTTGGCCAATTTCTGGATTCTTCCAATGGAAATTGGGCGAACGACAAAAGGAAAGTTAAATAAAGCGATTAATCCAATTGGCGATTATATGGATCGCTTTTTAGAAATGGTACATACAGAAATCAGGTTTGATGGATATGACAGAGAGTATTTCAGATGCTTTAAAAGTTGGGATGAATTCACTCGTAAACATTTCCTTATAAATAGTTATCTAGACCAAGAGTTAAAAATTGATTTGTATAGCAATTCCAACGAAGATAGAAGTCAGAATTTCATAAAAATTGCGTTAGATAAAATTGAACAAAGAGCGGAAAGCATTGCAAAATCAGAATATGCTGATGAATTGTGGAAGTACTTTAATAAGTGGCATTTATTTTAGAGAAGATCCGATTCTCAATTTGTCAAGGAACCCGTAATTTCGGAGGTTTTGCAATGACTGAAAATAAAAGAATAGTATATATACCCAGCACTTTAGCCTTAACCACAGTCAACCCATTGATTTCACTGGTATCTTTACCAATTTCAAAGTGTATCAAATTCGGAGTTTTTTATGCTTTTGTCAGCCTTCTCTTCCTGCTAAAATTAGAGGGGAAGAGAGGATGAAATGGGAAAGAACTACTTTGCAAAATTAGTAAGGTACATGAAAAATGTTTACCACATCGATCGTGGTTTGAATAAACTTTCTGACGGAAGAGTTAACCCCACTTATAGCACAGGCGAAGTTGCTTTGCCTGTGCTTTTTGGTTTTTTGCTCAGGATAAAGAGCTTTAACGAACTAAGTTTGATGATCAAGAATCATGAGTTTAGTCAACTATTCCCCCGAGGAACAAAGTTGCCGCAGATTGATGCTATCAGAGATACCCTTAAAGTCATGGATATCGACGGACTAAAACAAATCAATCAACACATAGTTAAAACGGCAGTTGAGAACAAGACTTTTCAAAACGGAACCATTGACGGATATATGGTGGCCGCAATAGATGGAACAAAATTCTTCGGGAGCAATAAGAAAAGCTGTTCAGAATGCTTGAAAAATACTAAAGGTAAAACGACTCATTGTTTCCATAGTGGCGCTGTCATGTCAACGGTAGGGATGGGTCCCAAATTGGTTATTGGCTTTGAGATGTACAAACCTGGACAAGATGCTGTTACAAAGGATGAAGGGGAATTGAGCGTAGGGAAAAGGTTGATTTCAAGCGTCGTGAAAAGTCATAGAAAATTAATTAATGTTGTAGTTTATGATGCCCTGGCCTGTAATTCCATCTGGATTAACCACTGCAAAAGTCTGGGCATTGATGCAATTGTTCGAGCAAAAAACAATAATAATAACAGTTTGCGGTTAGTCAAAAAGAGGGTAAATAAGTCGGAGGCCGTTGATGTTTGGGAGAGCGAAAAAGGGTTTGAGAAAGTTGTGGTTTATGAGTCAACATTTACTATGGACAACGTGGCGCAACCGTTGCGTTTTGTAAAATTTGCGATTAAACATAAAGACAAGAAGCGCACCCGATAATGATTGTAACGACTTGTATGGATATGGCACTTAAGACATTGTTTAAAATAATAAGAGCACGATGGGATATTGAGAA
>NZ_SPQR01000017.1 GCF_004766055.1 Desulfosporosinus sp. Sb-LF
TGGGATATAGAGAACTCAATCTTTAATAACTTGAAAAATGAATGTGGCTTAGAACATTGCTTCGTGCACGGCGGGAAGGCAGTGGAAGCAGTGCTTTATTTGATATTTATTGCATCCAATATCATGCAATTATTTTTATTAAGACGACTGAAAAAGCAATTTTCAACTCAAAGAGAAATGGTAAGGCTTTTATTAAAAGGACTATATCTGCTGAAGTATAAAGCCGAATTGGTTTTGAACAGCGCATAGAGATTATACAGTTAAATAAGAAGACTAATTCTGGGGTAGGGGGAGGTGTATCCATTTTTAAGGAAAATTAGGCAAAAGGGAGGATAATTCGCAAAATAATTGAAATTAACAATAAGGGTCTGAGAGAATCATACAAAGGCTAAGGTGCTGGTACAAGCCCGGACAAGATTCAGTTTCAAAGGATGAAGGCGAGTTGAACGTTGGGAAAAGACTGATTGCAGACGTCGCGAAGAGTCATAGAAACTTGATGGATGTTGTAGTTTATGAGGCACTGGCCTGTAATTCCATTTGGATTAACCACTGCCAGAATTTAGGTATCGATGCAATTGTCCGAGCAAAAAACAATAACAATAATAGTTTGCGGTTAGAAGAAAGACGGTCAATAAGACGCAGGCCATAGAGGTTTGGGAGTGTGAGAAGGGATTTGAGAAAGTCGAGGTTTACGAGTCAACTTTTATTATGGACAACGTGGAGCAACTGCTGCGTTTTGTGAAATTTGCCATTAAACATACTAACAAGCAACGCACACAGATTATGATGATAACGACTTGTATGGAGATGGCACTGAAGACATCGTTTAAAATAATGAGAGCACGTTGGGATATTGAAAACTCAATTTTTAATAACTTGAAACGCGAATGTGGCTTAGAGCATTGCTTTGTGCATGGAGGGAAAGCAGTAGAAGCTGTGCTTTATCTGATATTTATTGCTTCTAATATAATGCAATTATTTCTATTTAGGCGATTGAAAAAACACTTTACAACTCAACGAGAAATGGTAAGGCTTTTATTAAAAGAGCTATTTCTGATGAAGTATAAAGCCGAATTGGTTTTTAGCAGCTCGTAGAAATTGCCAATTTAATTAGGATCTATAATTTTGGGGTAGGGGAAGGTATAGCCATTCTTAATGAAAATAAGACAAATGGGAGGATAATTCGTACAATAATTGGAATTAACAATAAGAGGCTGTGAAATTCATGCAGAGGCTAAATTGCTGATCCGAATCAACAAAAGGCTGGTCGAAAGAACTAAACCTTGTTAGTTGGAATGATGCAGCCCCAAAGTATGACATTCGTGAATGGTCGCCGGATCATACGAAGATGGGGAAAGGTGTAACTCTTACCAAAGAGGAATTGTTGAAATCGAGAGATTTTTTGGGCGGGATGAGTTTGTAAAGGCTGACCCCGATGTACAAAGACTCGCCCTATAATTTGTGTTCAATTATTATAATAATGGAGGCGTAAACATTGAGAGAATTTCTATTTGACCAACTAAAAGTTATACGTAATAACACGATTAATGCGGTGAAAGAACTCAGTGAAAGGCAGGTGGATTCAGTACCTGAAGGTTTTAATAATAACATCCGTTGGAATCTGGGCCATGTTTATGTAGTACAAGAACGCTTTGCTTTTGGCTTCATAAAAGAACCAATGCTAATGCCAGAAGGATTTACAGAGCTTTTTGGGCGTGACTCTAAACCCTCTGAGTGGAAGGTACAACCGCCAACATTACCCGAGCTGATTAAATTATTGGAAGATCAAACTAGTCGAATCGAAGAAAAGCTAAGCAACCGCCTGGACGAAGTCGTTGAAAAGCCATACGCTATGCCTTCGGGATTAACCTTAAAGACTCCAGGCGAATTCCTTACATTTTCTATGTATCATGAAGGTATGCATGTTCAAACAATTAAAATGTTGAAGAGGTTTGGCTTATAGTGCATTTTCGTTGCGAGTTACGCGAAGTCCTATAGTAAAGTGATTCAAATTCATCTCTTTGACATGTTCAACTCGGGCCTTGAGATTTTGTCGTCCAAACGTCACAAACAGACCCCAAAGTAAAACATCCCATATCCCCTCGCCCGGATCATTCCCAGATAGGGGAAGAATGAACCGGCTTGGTAAAGAAGCTCTGGTGTAGTTAAGTGATTTTCTGGGTGGGTTGAATCTATAATCGTTCATAAAATCGTGCGCATAAAGGCTCTAATACAGAGCAACTATCCCCTACACTATTGAAGTGTAGGGGTATTTTTTCCATCATTCACTTTTTCGCCATGTTTCGCCGTCAATGTGGAATATAGTTGTCTGTAAGGAGTTTTTAGTAGGTGAATTAAACTATACGTGAGGCAGTTACACATTGGCTAATATGAAGTAACATATTTTTGTCCTGTGCTTGTGGTAAAGTTAAATTATTAGATAAAGCTGGAGGCAAATATGAATAAACATGAGTTAAATAAATATGCAATATCTTTAGCTGAAAAGTCTTTCCAAGACCGGGGGTTTAAGATTGAAGATGCTTTGCCCGCCGCTCAAGTTGATTTTCTTGCAGTTTTGAGTAGTAGTAAAAGAATGAAGATCAAAGTAAGAGCAATCTCACAACTTGGTAGCTACGTTTTTATTCCTAAGAGGAAATTCAATATTGAAGATCCTGATCTCTATATGGTGGTACAATATATTCCTCATGAAAACAATGAAAGAATAATGTACATAATCCCAGCTACTGAGTGGGGGAAAGACATTTATCCATTCAAGGGTAAGGATTATGATAAACCAGGACAAGTTTCAGAACCAGAATGGGGTATTTCTTTTTCCGGGAAAGCAAAAGATGCAATGGAGCCATACCGATTCACTAAGTACGTGATGAAATTGTTGGCAGATGAAGATTGCAGGAGATTGGTAAGTCACATCAATTATTTTGAGAATAATACCAAGTTTTACGACGTAGATGAAGGGGGAATGCATAATAACGTAATTCAGTTGCCGTGCTATCATTACAATGAAGGGTTTATCAATTTCATAGACGATTTTTACAAGTCGAGCTTAAGTGAACCGAACTATTTGGAATTAATTCAACCATATCTTGATAAAAAACTGAATTTAAATGATTTGATTAAGTCTGCAGACTATAATCTGTTACGGGTAATATTTACTTTTAACGTTCGAGGAGAACACTTCTGCGATGGATTTTGGGCGGGAGCACTTGAAAATAAAACCTTCCTCAATATCTTATACAGGTTGAAAGAACTCATAGAATAGCAGCACTTTAGCCTCTACCACTGTCAACCCATTGATTTCGCTTGTATTTCTACCGATTTCAAAAGTGTATCAAATTCGGAGTTTTTAAATGCTTTTGTCAGACCTTTCATTCTGCTAAAATCAGAGGGAGAGAGAGGATGAAATGCGAAAAATTACTTTGTAAAATTAGTGAGATATATTAAGAATGTTTATCATCTCGAACGTGGTTTAAATAAACTGACTGACGGAAGAGTTAACCCAACTTATAGCACAGGTCAAGTAATTCTGCCTGTGCTTTTTGGTTTTTTGCTTAGAGTAAAAAGCTTTAATGAACTAAGTTTGATGATCAAAAATCATGAGTTTAGTCAACTATTTCCCCGAGGAACAAAGCTGCCGCAGATTGATGCCATCAGAGATACACTTAAAGTCATGGATATCAACGGACTAAAACAAATCAATCATCACATAATAAAAACGGCAGTTGAGAATAAGACTTTTGAAAACGGAACCATAGACGGATATATGGTGGTTGCAATCGATGGAACAAAATTCTTCGGGAGCAATAGGAAAAGCTGTTCAGAATGCTTGAAAAATACCAAACGGTAAAACGACTCATTGTTTCCATAGTGGCGCTGTCATGTCAACGGTAGGGATGGGTCCCAAATTGGTTATTGGCTTTGAGATGTACAAGCCCGGACAAGATCCCATTTCAAAGGATGAAGGGGAGTTGAGCGTAGGGAAAAGGCTGATTTCAAGCGTCGTGAAGAGTCATAGAAAACTGATTGATGTTGTAGTTTATGATGCCCTGGCCTGTAATTCCATCTGGATTAACCACTGCAAAAATTTAGGTATTGATGCAATTGTCCGAGCAAAAAACAATAACAATAAGAGTTTGCGTTTAGCAAAAAAGACGGTCAATAAGACGGAGGCTGTTGAGGTTTGGGTAGATGAAAAAGGATTTGAGAAAGTAGAAGTTTACCAGTCAACGTTCACAATGGACAACGTGGAGCAACCGTTGAATTTTGTAAAATTTGCAATTAAACATAAGAAAAAGCAGCGCACACAGATTATGATCGTAACGACTTGTATGGATATGGCGCTGAAAACATCGTTTAAAATAATAAGAGCACGCTGGGATATTGAGAACTCGATTTTCAATAACTTGAAACGTGAATGTGGCTTAGAGCATTGCTTCGTACATGGAAAGAATGCCGTAGAAGCTGTGCTATATTTGATCTTTATCGCATCAAATATTATGCAAATATTTCTAGTTAGACGACTGAGAAACCATTTTACAACTCAACGAGAAATGGTAAGGCTTTTATTAAAAGGGCTATATCTGATGAAGTATAAAGCTGAATTGGTTTTTAGCAGCTCATAGAAATTAGCCAATTTAATTAGGATCTATAATTTTGGGGTAGGGGAAGGTGTATTCTTTTTTAAAGAGAATTAGACAAATGTAGAGGACAATTCGAAAAGTCATATAAATATAGGATTTGATACGGAAGAATTTTTACAGAGGCTAAATTGCTGGGTAGGTGAGGTATCATGAGGACAAAAACCGTTGAATCGATTGAAACGATGATGACAAAGCTCCATCTTGATAAAGTAGATTTTCTGAGTCTTTTCCAAGGGGAACATAGTCCCTTGGAAAGCATTGATCTTTTCCTCTCCGAGCAGATCCGTCTTAAAGGTCAAAAGGCTGCTGAAAGTCGGATCAAGCGATCTGGAATGCCACAAATGAAGACACTCAAGGATTTGACTTTGGTTTTCAGCAGAGTATCACAAAAGAGCAAATGCTTAGGTTATCCGATTTCACTTGGATCGAACAAGCTTATAACATTATGTTTTTGGGACCGCCCAGTGTGGGTAAATCTCATTTGGCCACAGCCCTACTACATGGCTCTTCACAAAGGCTACACGGTATCATTTCTTTGCCTTGATGAATTGTTCAAAATACTCAAAACAGCCGAAATCACCACATCGTCAAGGCGAAGGCTTAAATACCTGTATAAGGCAGACCTGATTATTATTGATGAAGTAGGATTCCTGCCTGTTAGTAAGACCGAATCCAATCTGTTTTTCACATTCATTGCAGCGATGCATGAAAAAACTTCGCTTATCATTACATCCAACAAGGGGTTTAGTGAATGGAGTGGTTTCTTAGGGGATGAAGTAATAACGACGGCAATCCCTAGATCGATTGGTCTACAAGTGTGAGATTTTTAATATGACTGGGGAAGGCTACCGACTTAAAAACCGAAAATCTATTTTATGATCTAGCCCTCATGATTTTGAGATGAAGGCGGTTAAAAACCGATCAATTTGTGGCCAAAAAACGATCATTTTACTTGACCGCTTACAACCTGACCTTTGATCTGTCGCGATGCGAGGTTTATTATCCTGTTTATCATCTTCTAACTACCAAGGCGTTTTGAAATCCCCCTCAGTAGATCAAAGTGAACCTACGTAGTGCTAGTTGATATATTAATAACAGGAAGAAGTAGAGGGTAGCTAATTTGGGGAATTCAAATATTATATCACCTAATTTTTTAATTCAAAAAATGTATAAAAGTATCATAGATATAAAGAAAGGTAAATTTGGAACTTTTCACAAGTGCCTATTTCACCTTCATACACCAGCTTCATATGATTATTGCTTATATGTCGCTAAAAAAGATGATAGAGATTATTATAAGAATCTATCCGATTCTGTGATGTATAAAATAGCTTTGGATGAGGGCCTATTTACCATAGCTATTTTCTCCTCGCACAAAGAAATAGAATACGATAATAGTGTCTTTTCTTCTGTCAAAGAATACTTAACATACCTCCTAATTGCTCAGAATCTTTGTAAGAATGATATTAAATTGGTTATAATTTCTGACCATAATACTATTAGTGGCTATAAAAAACTCTGCATTGCAGTTGACAATTACTGTAAGGACAGAAACGTTATTTATCCTACAGTTTTACTCGGCATGGAAATATCTTGTGGCGATAAAAATCATATTGTAGGAATTTTCAACTTAAATTCAAAAGGCATTACAGAAGACACAATAAACAATTGGATATCAGATCATGTAATGTCCAAAGAAGATGGCACATATCTAACTAGTATTGATGTTCTTTCGCAAATTAATGACATGGGTGGGGTGGGGTACCTTGCACATCTTGATACATCAAATATTTTTAAGGATTCGTATTTGAGTGATAGCTATAGAAGAAGACTATTTAATTTAGAGTGTTTTAAAGTTATTGGACTGTCAGATCGCCATAAGGCTGCGGACATTGAAGGAAGAATTTCGAAATATAGAGAAGGTGGGATATGCTTTGTAATTGATTCTGACTCACACTCTATAGATACCATAAAAGATAAAACCTTTTGGATTAAAGGACAAAAATGCAACTTTAAAATGATAAAAAAAGCATTTCGAGATTATCCTACTTCAGTCGAGCTGGACAAACCACAGAAACCAACAAAATATATTAAAGGTATATCAGTGATCTCTAAAGAAGGCGGTTTCTTATCAATAAAACCTAATTCAGATAAAAGTGTTGATAATATATTTAGTATATCTTTCTCCGAATCTCTAAATTGTTTCATTGGAGGTAGAGGTACGGGAAAGAGCACAATCATAAATATACTCGAATTTGTCTTGGGGATGAAATGTCGTAGTAAGGAAACCTTGGAATTAATATGTAAACATACAAATGCAATGGTTTTATACCGTTACCATGATAATGATTATATTATTGTATTTTCCGCACCAGAAAAAGAATATTCGGATGATGACATATTAAAATCCTTTGAAAGGCAAACATATAAACAAAGCTATGGACGCCGATATTTCTTTTATAAGGACAGAATTGCAGATTATGCCATCATACATTATATTGAAGTTTATCGCCTAGTAAATCAAAATTCAGAACTTCAATTAGAGAAAGTAAACAGACGTGATTATTTGAACAAATTTTTTAATATTGGATTTTCTGTTAATGAATTAGTCCAAACCGCAGGCTCTGACGATATCAATAAATTTATAAATGATCTATTATTCAAAAATCAAATTGTTGCCACCTCTCCAGATGTGGGCAAAGTTAGAAGTATAAGAACGTTGAGTAATCTATTTTCATCAATTGATGACTTATTAATGAAAAGAAATGTACAAGTACATAATATTATTGAAGAATATAATGAGAAACAACATGGGCAATTAAGAATTGTTTATAACCAAGATAAATACTCTTCACATAATATTATTGCCGAGAATTTATTTAATCAAATTTCTGGTAAACCGCAGCAGTATTATATGAATTATAATATTAGAAATATTGACTTATTGGGTTACATAGATGGAATTCTTAGTAATATCGGTTTTGTGGAATTTCTAAAGCTATTTTATTATGATAAATTTGAAGAATTAAATCTAATAATACCAATAACGAATTTTTGTGAGGAAATGGATCAAAATCTAGTTGAACGAGAAGTCGTATCTATAAAACCTGAAAACATAATTAAAGTATTTGAGGATATAAAAAGTGATATTCTCAATCAAGCTAATTTAAAGATTCTAAAGGAATCTCTGCAATCCTATATAACTAGCATAGAATATTTCGAGTTAGAATTTAACGTAAACAATAAAGAGCAAGCTGATAGCCGAAAAACAGACTACAGGAGGGTTAAGAATCTGTCACTTGGCCAAAAGGTCGTTGCGATGCTTTCGTTTATTCTTAGCTATGGAGAATATTCAGGGGACAATACTCCCTTGATTATCGATCAGCCTGAAGATAACCTTGATAATCGATATATTTTTAAAAATCTGGTTCGAGATTTAAGGGATTTAAAGTCAAAACGACAAGTTATTCTTGCTACTCACAGTGCTACGATAGTAACTAATGCAAAGGCTGAGCAAGTAATTGTTATGGAATCAGATGGAGTAAAAGGGTGGGTAGAAAAAACGGGATATCCTACAGAACCTATAATAGTAAAGTATATCATCAACTTACTCGAAGGCGGAATTGACTCTTTTAACCATAAAAGATTTACGTATAGTGATATTTTAAAGGATGAAGATAATTTGGATAATTAGTAGGTAATTATCTGAAAGTTTGGGGGTAACCCCATGATGCTGCTTTTGCAGAATTAGATATTTTACATACGCTAGATATTTTAAGGATGAAATAAAAGCAGAAGCCCTACTATGCGTTAAATAGGCATTTAGCGCATAGTTGAAACGACTACAGAAGTGTCTCTACGTAAAAAGGTTAATCATCGTCTGAACCAGATTAAACTCACTCAGTCTAATCGATCTACAACCCAATTCAGGTGCTTTAGTAATGTCTTGTTAGTTAAATTAGTAAGATGATCTTACGCACATACTTAGGCCAATCACCATGGATTCTGTGGATCAGATGGATTCTATACTGAACTAGAATCCTCAATGCATTACAGAGGATTCTAGAGGCTGATTTTACATGGACAAAAACTAAACCTTTAACCTTAGTACAGTAGCAAAACGAGTCACACAGAAAAACGGTAACTGATTACAGGTTACTGGCAGAAGTTATAAAGAAAATCAACATTCGTTCCTGTCAACATTCAATGCGAAGACGTACCCATATAATAGCCCAATCGATGGATTCGGTTAAAAATCTATCGATTGGGCTATTATATGGGTACTCCCCCACGGTATCAAATACTCTACTTTACATAATATCTATTATCGGACCCATGTTAAAATAAATTCCTGCTGTATTAAAAGTTTGTCTAAGCCACTTGAAACACGCCAAAAAGTTCATGATAGAATTCCTAACTCATAGGCGTGTTCAAGTTCAATGCATAACTATGTCAATGTTGGTCCGGGTCTTCCGTATTTAACAATATATCGTCAATCTCGATTTCTGCAAAATCACCATCAGGGGTTTTAATACAGTGGCAGCAATTATCACATTGTTTTGTCGGATCAAGGTCACAAAGATCACACTCGCCGCATTCAGTACATGAACGATCTTCTAGTACGCATGGTTCACCAAGGCTTTTCAAGTTCTTCCCCTCCAGATTAAATGTATAGAATTAAAAAATACCAGGACTCATAATAAGGGCTTTTGGGTCTTTAGCTAGGCTTCGAAGCGCTGCATTGGACCGCTGGACTGCCCAACCTTCATCAAGTAAGTTAATAGTATCTCTGTAGCGTTGCTTGCTACCGAGTAAGACAAGTAATAAATCCCCGTCTGACCTTGTGACATAGGATACAAGGCACTGCCCTGCTTCTTGGGTCGTACCAGTTTTCAAACCACTGTCTCCTGGGTAGAGCCCAAGGAGGCTGTTCGTATTCTGCACCTCAGCGTAACGGTTTATTCCCCGTGCATCTTTCCATTGAACCCGAGCACTGGCCTGTTTAACATATTTCATAAGTTCTTCATTCTTAAGAAATAAACTAGCAATTTTACCAAGATCATTCGCAGTCGTATAGTGGTTAGAGTCAGGCATCCCATGAGGATTTGTAAAGTGTGTATGTTCACACCCTAGTTTGGCAGCGTATTTGTTCATTTCTTCAGCAAAGGCAGGGATTGAACCACTAACTTTCACTGCTATAGCGGCAGCGGCATCATTGGCACTGTGGACATATAGAGCTGTTAGAAGGTCATGGACAGATATTTCGTCTCCAGGCCTGAGTCCAAGACGGGATCCGTCAATATTCACTTCAGTTCCAACGCGCACAATATCCGTCTCTTTCAACGTCTGTAACGCCACTAGCCCAGTAAGAAGTTTTGTCGTACTGGCCGGAGCACGTTGTATATCAGCGTTACTTGTTTTCAAGACCTGCGTCGTTTGTGTATCTATAAGTACGTAGCATAAATCGGGCGCTGAGGGTTCCGACGGTGTTTTAGAACTAGTTGTGTTAGGTGTAGTTGCCGCTATAGTAGTAAATCCTTTGGCAATAGACTGGTTTAAGTTGCGTAATCCAATAAGCGCAAAAATACTAACAATTATCACTAAAAGATATAGTTTTGTCTTGGTAAAACTGAAAAAACTGTTCTGAAAACGTTTCAATGAATAGCCCCTCTTTTTATAAGTCGAACGCGTCTTGACTTCTACTTCTTAGTGGTATGAATACGAACAACGTAATTATAACGAATCTAAGTGCATAGGGCAAGTCTCACTCATCATTACTGAGATTGCCCCTCTTCTCCCCAATATTGCCATACTGCCAGAAACGGATAGGGGTTGATCCATTGTCCATTTGGAAGTTCAATACCAAAATGAAGATGGTCAGGTGTTGTTAAAGCATCACCAGTATGCCCCATGCTTCCCACAATTTCTCCAGCTTCAATTCGCCTACCCTTTACAAGAAATGGGGAAATTGATTGTAGGTGAGCATAATAATAATAATTTCCATCATCACCTCGTACACCTACACGTTCTCCACCCAGCCTGTTCCAACCTAATTGTTCAACACAGCCTCCAGAAATATTAACTATAGGAGTTCCTTCTTTACCAAAGAGATCTGTCCCTTCATGCCTGCGTTTTCCTCCATCTCGATCTGCTCCAAAACTATCTTCGTACCAAGTAATTCCTTTAACAGGGAATCTATACTTATTGGGAGAATAGTAAGTATATTGTTTCAGAATTCCACAACGTCTTTGAACAGTTTTAACAGTATTGGGTGGGATTGATCCCCAATTCAATGCTGAAAAAGGAACACGGAGATTAAGCTGATCAATTAACCTTTGCGCATCTTTTTCTGATAATGTCGACCGTATTGACAGAAGATCTTCATAGGAAATGGATGATGATATACGATGTTCTTGTGTACACTGCTTCACCAGTGCTGGAGATAGTGAAGATAAATACTGATAGACATCTGAAGGAATGGACGGTGGGCGATGAATTAGCTGCCATGAAATCAGCGCAAGAAACAACAAAATACTAATCTGAGCCAAGCCCCGTTTAAAGTTCACTAAAAGTTTCATTATCCGTCCCCCACTTTCCATAATCTTTTGATTTTACGACGAACATTTGTTTGCAGTTTGTTTCTATGAATGATACAATATTTTCTGTGAAGATGGAGGTGTGAGACTATGTACCCGGATTTATCGCAGCGGCAAACAAAAATCTTAGAGTTCATTAAACAAGAAATACGAAAAAAAGGATATCCTCCAGCCGTTCGGGAAATTGGCGAAGCAGTAGGTTTGCTATCAAGCTCTACTGTGCATGGCCATCTCCAGACGTTAGAAGAAAAAGGATATATCCGACGTGATCCTACAAAGCCTCGGGCGATCGAGATTTTGGATAGTTCCAGTGACATGTCTATTTCGAAGAAAGTCGTACATATACCCATTGTAGGCCGTGTCATCGCCGGACAACCTGTTTTGGCGGTCGAAAACATTGAAGGCACCTTTCCTCTATCCGCTGACCTTGTTCGGCAAGATGATGTTTTTATGCTGCGGGTTCATGGAGAAAGTATGATTGACGCAGGAATTTTAGATGGAGATTTTATTATTGTCCGTCAACAAAATGAAGCGCGAAACGGCGAAATTGTCATCGCTTTAATAGGTGAAGAAGCAACAGTTAAACGCTTTTTTAAAGAAAGAACGCTTATTCGACTTCAGCCTGAAAACTCATCCATGGAACCGATCTATTCCCAAAATGTTTCGATTTTGGGAAAAGTTATTGGGGTCTTCCGTACCTTCTAATAAAACGACCCTTAGTCAAAGATATGCTCTAAGAAAATCAGTTATCCTTCGAGTTTTAAATTCTCCCTCACAATAAAGGAGAGCAGATGGAAGTTCATCCACCAGCTCTCCTTTATTGTGAGGGAGAATTTAATTACATGAAATTTTACAGGTTTGCTTATCTTTAAAACGTTCTAAGCCTAATGATATTAACTGGTCGATTAACTCTGAATAAGAAATTCCTGTAGCCTCCCAAAGCTTAGGGTACATTGAAATTTCAGTGAATCCAGGTAAAGTATTAATCTCATTTAAATATATTTCGTTTCGTGAGGTAACAAAGAAATCGACCCGACTTAGTCCACACGCTTCAACAGCGCGGAAGGCTTCGAGAGCCATTTCCTGCATCCGTGTTGCCACGGATTCATTGACTGGAGCAGGAATCAATAAGCTAGAGCCAATATTAGAATACTTAGCTTCGTAAGAGTAAAACTCATGTGCAGGTTTTACTTCACCTGGAACTGAAGCTTTTGGTGTATCATTTCCCAAAACAGCGACTTCAATTTCTCGTCCATTAATAGATTCCTCTACGACGATTTTACGATCATATAATGCCGCAATATCTAAAGCATTTTTTAATTCCTCACGGTCGTGTGCTTTAGAAATGCCTACACTTGACCCTAAATTGGCTGGTTTTACAAAACAAGGATAGCCTATATTAGCTTCAATTTCATTAAGGCAATCTTCTGGCCGATCGATAAAGTCGACGCGCAAAAGAGTTACATAGCGTGCTAAAGGTAAATTTTTCTCTCGGAAGACCGCTTTCATACGATCTTTATCCATCCCTAGTGAGGATCCTAATACTCCAGAGCCTACATATGGGACATTGGCCATCTCCAGTAAGCCCTGAAGAGTTCCATCTTCTCCGTAGGGTCCATGAAGCACTGGGAAGATAAGATCAAAATGACCATCATTGGGAAGTACGCTACCATCTAAAGCCATAAAACGCGGGTGTGTAAGGTCAAGGACCAAAGTAACTTGGCGAGATTGATCTACCGAAGAAAATCCTTCTTTTATCGCATCCTCTGGGCGAACACCCCAAAACCATTGGCCTTGTTTATTAATTCCTACCGTCTCTACACTGTAGCGGTTACGATCAATAGCCTTGAAAATAGACTGGGCTGAATTTAAAGAAACCTCATGCTCACCTGAGCGACCGCCAAATAAAAGAACCACTCGAAGTTTGTGATCTTCCAAAATGCCCCACCCTCTCAATAAGTAATTGAAATTAAGTAATTGAAATTTAAAAACCATGTTATGTTATGCGAAGTCCCTTAATGGAGATACGTCTGTCACTATTAGTAGTATATGCCTGAAAAAGAAAAAAGGCTCCCACCTATCGAGCAAGAGCACCTATTTGATTAAGAGGCCAATAGCGAAAGAGAGTTCGCCCAGTGATGTTTTCTATTGGTAAAAATCCCCATTCTCTTGAGTCAGCACTATTATTACGATTGTCTCCCATAACAAATACCGAGTTATTAGGAACGACGATCGGGCCAAAGTCATTTTTCGACTGATCTACTACATAGGGTTCATAGAGTGGTTGACCATTCACATAAGTTTTGTGATTGCGTATCTCAATTTTATCACCTGGTAAGCCGACAACCCGTTTTATAAAGTCCTCCGTCGAATGGGCACTCGGTGGCGGATGGAAGACAATGATATCTCCAGGACTAATGTGGTCGAAATGTTTGAAAAATAACTTATCCACTATGACACGGTCTTCGAGTTGAATGGTCGGAAGCATCGAACCAGTGGGTATTTTACGGGCCTCAATAACATACGTTCGCAATACCCAAGAAAGCGCAAATGCAATTAGAACTATTTCTATTAATTCTAGGACGAATCGCATTGTACTTTTCGGTGACTCAGAATCTTTCATAATCCACCCCTTTCTAGCCTTTATAATACCACAGTACGGTGAATCTTTGAAAGGAAGACTGTGATTAGCATTTAAATAAATTCAAGAAGTTCCAAACACAGATATATATTTTAGCTTAGAAGTCCCTGCTTCCATAAATTCAGTGCTGCTAAAATGTTACCTATCTTCACATACATATGCGAAATGCCACCTTGCTGATAGACAATATAGGGTTCCCGAAGAGGCCCATCTGCTGAAAATTCGCTGGTTGCTCCTTGAATAAATGTTCCACCAGACATGATGACCTCGTCTTCATATCCTGGCATTCCAGACGGTATGGGTAAAACATGAGAATCGATTGGCGAGCCTTTTTGAAGTCCCTGGCAGAACGCTATCATCTTTTCCCTCGATCCCAGTTTTACGGCTTGAATTAGGTCTGTTCTGGGTGCCTCGGGTTCAGGATGTACTTCGAATCCTAACGCTCGCCAAAATGCTGCGGAAAATACCGCACCTTTTATGGATTCCGAAACAGTTAGCGGGCTAAAGAATAACCCCTGATAAAAAAGCCGCTGCCATTCCAAGGTTGCTCCCACATGCTCGCCGATTCCTGGTGCTGTCAAGCGCTGGGCTGCAAGTTTAACCAAATCAGAGCGACCCGCAACATATCCGCCAGTTGGAGCTAAACTTCCCCCCAGATTTTTTATTAACGATCCGGCCATCAAATCCGCGCCGATATCACCCGGTTCCAGCGTTTCGACCAATTCTCCGTAGCAATTATCTACGAAAATGATTAATTGAGGATAGTTTGTTCGTGTAAAATCTACGAGTTCCTTAAGCTGGGATATTGTTAGAGAGTTTCGCCAAGCATATCCACATGAACGCTGAACAATCAGCATTCGAGTTTTATTTGTTATTGTCTCGCTCAAAAGAGCATATTGTAGTTTACCCTGGGAATCCAGAGGAATGGCATCATAGGATATGCCAAAATCCATAAGGCTCCCTTGCCCTTTTCCCCGTAGTCCGATAACTTCATCCAGCGTATCGTAAGGGGTCCCGCTGACAGAAATAACATGATCTCCTGGTCTTAAAACACCAAATAACGCAGCAGCGATAGCGTGGGTACCTGAAACAAACTGACCACGCACAAGGGCGGCTTGGGAACCCAAAATTCGGGCAACCACGCGGTCGAGGACTTCACGACCTGAATCACCCAGGCCATAACCCGTTGTTCCCTGTAAATGATATGAGGATACTCGTTCTTCCTGAAAGGCATTTAAGACCTTTTCGTGGTTTCGAGTTGCTGTTTTTTGCAATGCAGGAAGTCGTTGTAAAAGTGTTTCTTCTGCTTTGTCTATCGCTTCGCGAATTAAACTCGGCCATTCGGGATTTGAATACAAAAAAATTTCCTCCTTACAAAGGGAACATCACAAATAGAGTTAAGTCACTAAGGAGCTCATTAGTTTCCATACTGGTTTTAAAGAATCCCCGCGTTTGAGAGACAACTGAATTGGATGAGGAAGCTGTTGAGCTAGGATGTTTAGATCGACTTCATCCATGACTAGATCAACCTTATTAAGCAAAGTAATGGTGGGTTTATCATTACTTTTTAATTGCGTTAGCACTTCGTGGACGGTCTCCGCATGTTGAAATGCTTGTGGATGGCTCGCATCAACAATATGTAATAAAACATCCGCTTGTTGGACTTCTTCTAACGTCGCTAGAAATGCCCGAAGTAATTGAGTGGGTAATTTTCGTATAAAACCAACAGTGTCGCTCAACAGCACTTCCAAGGAAGAGTTAACTCTAATTGAACGGACAATAGGATCTAATGTAGCAAATAATTTATTTTCACCAATTGGTATGTCGGATTGACTTCCAGCTTGTTCCATCGCTGCTTTCATAAAAGTTGTTTTACCAGCATTCGTATAACCCACTAAAGCTATTGTAGGTAGGCCACTTTTCGTTCTTTGACGACGTTGAACCTCGCGATGCTGTAAGACAAGTTTCAATTCTTTCTCCAGCTGGTTAATGCGGTCCCTCATTCGCCGCCGGTCAAGCTCCAGTTTCGTTTCTCCGGGACCACGTGATCCAACTCCTCCACCCAAGCGGGAAAGAGCTTGTCCCTGACCTGTCAAGTAAGGTAACAGATGTTTGAGCTGTGCTAATTCGACTTGAAGCTTACCTTCGCGTGACTGAGCCCGCTGTGCGAATATATCTAGGATCAAGCCAGTACGATCTAATACTTTGACTCCGGTTTCAGTTTCTAAAGTCCGTAATTGTGTTGTAGATAGCTCATCATCACAAATTACGACATTGGCTTCAGTTTCTTGTAAACGATGACTTAGTTCTTCGAGTTTGCCACTTCCTAGGTAGCTACGGGACTGACCATAACGACGTAGCTGGGCAAGTTGTCCGACTACGTCCACACCTGCCGAGCGAGCTAATTCTCTCAGTTCCGTCAAATCTTCATTACTTCCTTGGTCACTATCTTCCAGTGCGATTAGGAATGCACGTTCCTTGCCCGATGCAGTCTTTGTGATTGTCAAACTCAAACCCTGCGAAACGTTTGAAAGCGAATCACGATAGTCAAACGTTTTCCAATGATCGGAATCCAAATTAACAATAAAAGGGTCACTTTCTCCGGAACGATAGGCTATTTGAAGACCAGTGAAATTTCCATCACGAACTCCGATAGAAGCCATGCTTTCGAGTTCAAGTGAAGCCAATGCACTCAGATCTAAAGGGCTTAAACGAAATTCCCCATTAGGGTGCGTATGAATACAACGCAAATGCTTCCCTTGGGACCTTCCCTTAATTGGCGGAAGGGCTACAGTCGCATGACGACCAACTGAGGCTGCTATAAGTGTGCCAGGACGAGTTATATATACGGCAATCTCTCGATTCCAAAGTTCCGTAAGGCGCATTAGCTCTGCAAGAATCTCCTCATGGATAAGTTCTGAACGTTCAGTATTTATCTCTGAAAGATTTTTAAGTTCTTGTATCTGGCTTGCACGAATCCCAGACAAATCTCCCGAAATATCTATGTCCATACCATAACCTCTTATTCTAAGATTTCCTTTTATTAAAATAACCAAAAAATAAGGTTATAAATCTTCCAGATTGATATCTACAGGTAAAATCTGTATTAGTTCTTCACGACTAGAGCTTGACTTTTGAAACAGCCGAACTGCCTGTCTTCGCACAGTTTTTTCTACAAGGTTACGGACAAGCCGAGCATTTCCAGCATAAGGTTGGCTATTAAGCAAACTTTGTAGGTGAGAGCGAAGGGCCTCCATCCCCTCTGGAGTTAGCTCATATTGTCGAGACTTCAGCATTGAATTCCCGATAGACAACAATTCATCAAGCGTGTAATCTGGAAAGTCAATATGTATAGGGAAACGGGAGCGAAGCCCAGGATTGGATTGCAAGAACCATTCCATTTCTTGACGATATCCAGCTAAGATGAGCACGAGATTCTCCTTATTGTCCTCCATCGCCTTAACTAAGGCATCTATAGCTTCTTTGCCAAAATCCTTCTCTCCTCCACGGGCTAACGAATAGGCTTCATCAATAAACAGAACCCCACCTAACGCCTTTTTTAGTTGTTCTCTTGTCTTCTGTGCGGTATGTCCTATATACTCGCCGACAAGATCTGCTCGCTCACATTCAATCACATGACCTTTCTGAAGAACTCCCAATTCTTTAAACAGTCGCCCGACTAAACGTGCCACTGTTGTTTTACCGGTTCCTGGGTTCCCCCGAAAGATCATATGAAGAACCATTGGCTCTGCTATTAGTTTTTCTCGAGTACGTCGCTTTTGAATTTCTACAAAAGCAAGCAATTCGCGGATGAGGAGTTTAACAGTTACTAATCCTATGAATGCTTCTAACTCATCAAGGATTTCCGCAAGTTTATCTTTGTCTTTTTCAAGGGGGGAAGAATTACTCTTGCGGACTCGCCCTATCCCCGTCGGTTCTTGCGTAGTAATAATATGTGCTGGCTCATTTGGTAAGGGAGATTGAATGACCGGAGGTAGGTGATTGTCCGGTCTAAATGTTACACGTATTGTCATAAGTACAGGCACCTCCCATCCTTACTACTATACGCAAGTAAGGACAAAAGGTGTCCTAGAAAGCGGTTGTTATTATTTCCCTGTTAAGGTCTTTGAATAACGTACGCGTGACTGGTGATCTAAGAATTTCTTACGGAGACGGACACTTTTTGGGGTAATTTCGACCAACTCATCGTCATTAATGAATTCTAGTGATTGCTCCAAGGAAAACTCTCTTGGCTTGTCAAGGCGTAACGCTTCATCGGCCGAACTAGTACGCATATTGGTGAGCTGCTTTTTCTTGCAAACGTTAACTTCAATATCTTGCTCACGCTTATTCTCTCCAACAATCATACCTGCATATACATGAAGACCTGGGTCGACAAACAAGTTACCTCGTTCTTGAGCAGAATAAAGGCCGTAAGCATTTGTTTCTCCCTCTTCAAAGGCTATGAGTGCTCCACGATTTCGGCCGGGAATATCCCCTTTATAAGGTTCATAACCTAGGAAAACGTGACTCATTAATCCTTCACCGCGTGTTTGGGATAAGAAATCCCCACGGAAGCCGATGAGGCCCCGAGCCGGAATTTTAAATTCCAGGCGAAGTTGTGTTTCGGAAAGGTTTGTCATATTAGACATTTCCGCTTTGCGCTTTCCGAGAAGTTCCATGATGGCTCCTAGTGCATTTTCATGAAGATCACAGGTCAAAAACTCGATCGGTTCGCATTTAACGCCGTCAATCGTTTTATAAATAACTTCGGGTTTAGAAACTTGAAGCTCAAACCCTTCCCTACGCATGTTTTCAATCAAAATAGATAGGTGAAGTTCCCCTCTACCCGATACTTGAAAACAATCGGCCGAGTCTGTTTCTTCTACCCTTAGGCTGACATTGGTTTCGACTTCTTTCCAAAGACGCTCGCGTATCTTACGAGAAGTTACGAAATGCCCCTCGCGTCCGGCAAAGGGACTATTATTAACCATAAAATTCATGGACAAGGTCGGCTCATCCACTTCAATGGTTGGTAATGCCTCAGGAGATAGTGCACAAGCTACAGTCTCTCCGATATTAGCACTGCTTAATCCTGTAAGTGCAACAATTTCTCCGGCCGATGCTTCGAGAACGTCTTGACGTTTCAGTCCGTCGTAAATCATTACTTTCCCTACTTTAGTTCGTTCAATACTTTCATCACGCTTGATTAAGGTAACATTTTCGTTCGTATGAATCGTCCCTCGAACAATTCGACCAACTACGATTTTGCCAACATAATCATCATAGTCCAGAGTGGTAACGAGCATCTGGAAAGGCGCTTCTAGGTCAACGACAGGGGCAGGAATGTGCTCCAAGATTACAGAGAAGAGTGGCACTAAAGAGTCTGCTAGTGTGTCTGCTGAGAGCCCAGCAGTTCCTGCACGCGCGGAAGCATATACAACTGGAAAGTCCAACTGATCATCTTCTGCTCCAAGTTCGATAAAAAGATCTAAGACTTCATCTACCACTTCAGCTGGTCGAGCATCGGGGCGGTCAATCTTATTAATTACGACAATAGGAACAAGCTTAAGTTCTAAGGCTTTCCGCAGTACAAAACGTGTTTGAGGCATCGGCCCCTCAAAAGAATCGACAATAAGGAGTACCCCATTTACCATTTGTAAGACACGTTCGACTTCACCACCAAAGTCAGCATGCCCTGGGGTGTCAATAATATTAATTTTTGTCCCTTGCCATTGAACGGCGGTGTTTTTTGATAGAATGGTAATTCCACGTTCACGCTCTAAATCATTGGAATCCATAACGCGTTCAACAACTTGTTGGTTAGATCGGAAAGTTCCACTCTGTTTTAACATGGCATCAACAAGCGTTGTTTTTCCATGATCGACGTGAGCGATAATTGCAATGTTTCTTAAATTTCGAGTTTCCATAGTTGGGTTGAGTTCCTTTCTTTCACTAAGATAAAAGCATATAGTTTTAAGATATCATAGTTAAGTTATGAATTCAAGTAAAAGAACTAAGTCCGATTAAATATCGTACTTAGTTCTACTCTAGAAAACACTGTTTTAACTTATATTCCCAAATAACATCGATGGTAGTAGGAATATCTTTCTGAGAACTATCATTTTTTTGGTGTTATTGACTGGACTTGTTTAATTATTCGACTCTGCACTCAGGGCCACTAAGTTAATTGGACGTATCGGCATAACAGTTGAAATTGCATGTTTATAAACCATTTGCTGTCTTCCTTCAAATTCAATGACTACCGTAAAATTATCAAACCCCTTGATAAGTCCCTTAAGTTGAAACCCGTTAACCAAATAAATAGTCACAGGTAGGTTTTCCTTGCGAACCTGATTCAAAAAGGTATCTTGTAAATTGATGGGCGATTTATTCATAAATTTCCCTCCATCACCTTATTTTTCTTCTTTACTATTCTACACGAGTTTGGTAGGCTCTGCAAGTCTCGATAATCGAATTGAGAATTTCGTATGGTTCGGTCTCGATATCGTACCATCTTACCCGAGGATCACGTCGAAACCAGGTCAGTTGACGTTTTGCGAAATGACGTGTATCCCTTTGGAGCAAACGTAACATTTCTGGTTGAGTTATAAGTCCTTTAATGTACCAGTGAGCATGGCGATAGCCAATGCTTTGTAACGGCTTTAAGGTCGAATCATAACCACTCTTTAAAAGTGACAGTGTTTCTTCTATTAAACCCTGGGAAAGCATCGCTACGCAGCGTTGATTAATCCGTTCGTATATTACTTCACGTGGAGCTGTAAGCCCAATATAGACGATAGATGGATCAAGCGGCTGATATTCGTTATCTCGAAACTGACGCTGGCTGGATAATGTTTCACCCGTTAATTCCAATACTTCAAGGGCCCTGATAATCCGAAAAACATCATTAGGATGTAATTGACGAGCTGTTTCAGGGTCAAGTTTTTGCAGTTCCTCATGTAGTGATAAATTGCCGTATAAGACAACATATTCCTTCCATTTGGAACGGATTTCCTCAGAGCCATGCTGGGAGAAGTCATAAGGATCAAGTAAAGACCGAATATATAATCCTGTTCCGCCAACAACAATTGGAAAATGCCCACGACTCCTAATCTCCCTGATTAATGAAGTCGCCGTTAACTTAAACTGAGCTGCGGTAAAAGGCTCTGCGGGATCCAAGAAATCAATACAGTGATGTGGAACAAGTTTAAGTTCTTCGGCAGTTGGCTTTGCCGATCCAATATCAAGTTTCTGATAGACTTGAACGGAATCTCCTGAAATGATTTCTCCCCCGATTTCTCGTGCCAATTCTATCCCCAAGGAAGACTTGCCAACGCCTGTTGGACCGATAATTATTATCAGTGGATACACCAAACCATCCTCCATTAAACTAAAATCACGCCATAATCGATAGGACTATACCGACCTCCGAGTAATGTTTCAAACCCCAGACGTCGAAACTCAGTACTGTTTTTGCGCTCTTTGAGCACAACTCTGTGCCGAGCAATTCGACAAGCTTCTATAACTGCTTCGTGATGTAAGGGACTATGATCAGACCATTGGTGCAAGGGTTGGATTGAGCCGGATTGTTCAAGAGTATGGCGAAACATAGGGTCAAAGTATACAACATCAACAGAATTTGAAGGGATATTGGCTAAGATCTTACCGTGGTCTCCCCAATGTACTTGAATTTGCCGAGAAGCTTCCACCAAGGCAGCCCAGGAGTTCTGCTTATCCACATTTTTCGGATTGTGAATGATCTCAGAGAAATGATTCAGACCATCACGAACCAATGCGGCCAAAACCGGGGATTGTTCCAGCGCTAGGACACTTCCCATATTTCCTACAGCCCAAGCCCCAATAAGCGCATCAGTTCCTAAACCCAGAGTCGCATCAATTAATGAGTCTCCGGCATTTAACTGAGTGGCTTCAAGATAGCGGTCAGTTCCACCACGCTGGAGATTAATTAGTCGAATTAGAGCCATGCTCGGATGAAAAGATAGTCTTTCACTACCAATACTTAAGCAAACACCTCTACGTGAAATTGTAAGTTCTGGTAGTTTTTCTTCTCCACTCTGAGTTAAGATCCAGGTGCATCCAGGTTGTTCGAGGAACCACTCGAGTCTTTTTAAAAGTTCTGTATCAGAATGAGTTGTTTTGAGAAGGATGGGAATTTTATCAAACATAGAGCCTCCGGTTTTTTGCTTGTTATACAAATTGCAATCTGTTCTCCAAAGTAGTCTGTCCGCAAAACATTACACACAAACTTGTAGATTATGCGCGATAAAAACGTTTTTCAAATTCCGAACGAGTCATTTTAACCATTGTTGGGCGTCCATGTGGACATGTATAGGGATTAGTGGTCTGGCCAAGTCTCGCAATCAGTTGTTCCATTTCCAGTAAGGAAAGTGAATCTTGCGCTTTTATGGATTCTTTGCACGCTAACAGATAAATCCATTCCTCTAACAATTTATCTAAAGTAGGTGTTGTATTCTTTTGTAGGATTTCCTCTATAAATTGACGAAGTAATCTGTCTGCTTGAAAAGTTCCAGTTTGAACTGGGACGCCGCGTAATAAGTATGTTTGTGA
Organism: Desulfosporosinus sp. Sb-LF; assembly: GCF_004766055.1. Classification (NCBI taxonomy): domain Bacteria; kingdom Bacillati; phylum Bacillota; class Clostridia; order Eubacteriales; family Desulfitobacteriaceae; genus Desulfosporosinus; species Desulfosporosinus sp. Sb-LF. The sequence continues at coordinate 22,488 of NZ_SPQR01000017.1, forward strand.
ACCAAACTGCTCCAGTATGAATCCCATTTCAGTGAGAACCCATAAATGTTCTAAAAGAACTTGTTCTTCTTGTAATGTTAATTCTATAGGAATTGGTATTAGAAGAGCCTGACTGGGGTGTTCAGCTAATTTAAACTCTATTAACAATCGTTCATAGTTAATCCGTTCATGAGCGGCATGTTGGTCAATCACAAGAAGTATTTCACCGTCAGTCGCTAAGATATAGGTGTTGAAAAGCTGAGCTAAAGGCCAGATGCGGGGTAAAATATCTTGGATTTGCGGATTAACTTGGGTAGTAGAACGTTCTTGAGTTTCATGCATTATTTGGATCGAGGAATTACCCTCGGGCATTCTAATCTCTTCATGTGTACGTTCAAAAAATTTCGGTCGATTGAGGGTTTCGTTGGGTTGATAGGTCAATTCATACTGAGTTTTCACTACTGGGGATGAAGCTATTGTCTCGAGGATTTGCAACGATGCCTTGGATTTCGACGTAAGAGCAGATACTTCGATTGGAAGAGTTTGTGGCGAAAAGGAAGTCTTTGATTTATGAGAAGATTCAGGCGTCTGTCTGGTTTGAAATGAGGGTAAAGGTTTACTATTAATTAGAGCTTGATAGACTGCCTTACTAATAAAAGAACTTAAGTCCTTTTCATTTTTAAATCTGACATTCATTTTTGTGGGATGTACATTCACATCATAATCAGAGGGTGGAACATGCAAATGGAGAACTGCTACAGGGTGAAGCTTAACCGGAACTAAGGTATGATAGCCTTCCTCTAGTGCTCTGCTTAAAAATGAAGAACGGATAATACGTCCATTAATCATAAAACTTTGGGCTTGCTTCGAAGAACGAACCAGATCTGGTGGACTGATAAAGCCTTCTAAATTCCACTCTTCGTACTGTACGCATATCTGAATAAGTTGTCGAGCGATAGTATGACCGAGAATCGCGCCGATAGTCTCACGTAAATCACCGCGCCCAGACGTTTGCAAAATGACTTGATGTGGATGAGTCAAGGAAAACGCGATGTCAGGATGCGCAAGTGCGATTCGTCCTATAGTATCACTTATTAAACCAAATTCCGTCGCGGTGGATTTTAGAAATTTTAATCGTGCTGGAGTGTTAAAGAATAGATTTCTTACCGTCACAGATGTCCCAACGGGGCACCCGACTTCCTTACATTCCCCTTGTTTTCCACCGTCAATTGTCAGGCACAATCCGGCCACTTCATCCGCAGTACGTGAAGATATTTCCATTTGCGAGACCGAAGCAATACTCGGTAGAGCTTCCCCCCTAAAACCGAGTGTTCTTAGATGATCAAGATCCTCAATCCGGCTTATTTTACTCGTTGCATGACGTATCACTGCTAAAGTTAAATCTGAAACTCCGATCCCACAACCATCATCTCGCACCCGAATTAACTGAACACCATTCCCTTCGATGGTTATATCAATGTGTTTTGCCCCAGCATCTAAGGCGTTTTCAACCAACTCCTTGACAACAGAGGCAGGGCGTTCAACGACTTCTCCAGCGGCAATTTGGTTTGCCGAGTGCGAATCCAGGATATGAATCCCCGGTGTCACTATCTCAATCCTTCCTTCCTCTGCCATAAATCTTGTTTATCGTGAAGCTGGTTCTGTAGTAAACCATAGTCGGCATCTTCACGCTGATGTTGAAGATGATCCCAAAGTTCGTAACCTGCTTGCTCACACTCTGAGCAGGCCATGAACGGAATACGAACTAATATCGACTTACCAGGAAAAGAAGAGCGACTACTCTCTATATAGACAGTACCACCACAATAACTACATTGTCGGATGTAATCGTGTCGTATTTCTTGGAACCCCTCCGTGTCATAATATACGGAATGAGGAATATATATCCAATCCCCTTTAGGGAAAAAGTATTTATTCTGGATTGTCCAATGAGGATTAATCGTTTGGTGTTGATTTTTCAATCCTTCAATATAAGGTTTAATGCTCGACAGAGTCAGTACGGAACGATCTAGTTTCTGCGGTTCACGAACATGATAATAGTCCTCTCCTGCGAGAGCAAGCAATATTGCCAAGTTAACATAAGGCAATGCTCCCTCGATGGAATATCCACCTTCTAGAACTGCTAAATCTGGTTGAAGAAGCTCTGTGATCCGCCCATATCCGCCCGCAGTAAGATTCATTGAGGCCAGTGGGTCTGTAAAATGATTATCTTGTCCCGCAGAATTAATAATCAAATCAGGTGCAAAGACTTGCAAACGCGGAAGCACCCAGTTTTCTAGGACATAGTGGTACCCTTCATCTCCAGTTCCGGGCGGAAGCGGAATGTTTAAGGTCTGACCCCATGCATTTGGCCCCCCTTTTTCATTAACAAAACCACTCCCAGGATAAAGTGTTCGCCCATCTTGATGGAGGGAGATGAAAAGAACATTTGGATCGTGATAAAAGATATCTTGTGTTCCATCACCATGATGAACATCGGTGTCAACAATTGCGATCTTCTTAATCCCGAAATGAGCCCTTAAGTGGTTCACAAGAATTGCTTCGTTATTTAGCGTACAGAACCCCCGATTTCCCCAAACCGTCGCCCCAGAATGATGTCCAGGGGGACGTGCTAGTACAAAACCATTGGCAATGTCACCGCGGACTCTTGCTTCACCTAGTAAAATAGCACTCCCAGCTGCAATGAGGTGCGCATCTAACGCTTCTAGATGGAACTGAGGGGTTGGGAATAAGGCTTGGGCTCGTAACCCCTCATGTATCGAAGCAATACGAGGAGAAAACTGTTTTATCCGGGGTAAGTCAAGAATCCCTTCTTCAAACAATTGCTCTTGAGTATAAAGAAGACGTTCTTCTCGTTCAGGATGTGATTCACCAAGTGACCAGTCAAAGGCTGGAAAAAACAAAATTCCAGTATGTCTCATACATGTACCCTCCCGATGACACCAGGCCTTAAATGAACGGCCCCACGAACAATTTGACCTACAGTTCTATAATCTTGAACAATAGGAAAAAAATCAAAGGGCTCTTTTTCCAAGTCATAAATCGCAACCTCATATTGTTTAGCTTGCTTCTGAGCAAGGGTATTTATAAAGTTCTCTACTTCCCGATGGGGTCGAAGAGATCCGGTCCATTTCCCTTGTTCGCCTGTCTCAGCTACGCGATAATATTTCATATATGTATCAAGATGAAGGGTGCAATCAAAGGTGGGTCTGGCCATAGCGGCACCTAGGGCATTCGAAACTTCAGAAAAAAGTCCTAGTTGAACAGGATTGTTTAGGCGTTTCCCCAAGGCTGTTATAAGACCACGAGCACCTCCACCACTGACCACCGTGTAAAACGCTTTAGTTTCATGAGGATGGAGAACCTCCCAGACCTTATAAGCTGGCTCTTCCTCCCACTCATGTTTAAGAGAATCAACAGCATCTGCAATCCGATCGACCACCCTGTCAATAATAGCTGTAGCAAGTTCCCGCAAATACTTTGGTGTTCGCCTCTCAGTAGGCAAGATTGAAGCAAGGCCTTCTTCAGCCAACCGTTCGTTCCCATAGTCAATAAGACCGAGATAACGCATTGCATCCGTCGGAGTCGGTACATTGCCACCTAAGCAATAAGCTGGACCAAGTCGGTAACTTTCGAGAAAAAAACCCTGATCTGTGGCACGAATGACGGAGTCCCCTCCCACTGGAATAGAACGGACTGAAAGTGATCGCACAAGGGTCGAAAAAGGTCCAATTTGCGCCCCTTTAGTGCTTAGTAACGGGTTACCAGAAAGAACGAGTCCTAAATCTGTCGTAGTTCCACCAATGTCAATTATGATAGAAGAATCCTTAGGATCACTTTGAGCTAAACCTGCAAGTACGCTTGCGGCTGGCCCTGAGTAAATTGAATCAATGGGCCGTATTTTGGCAAGTGGTAAGGTTCCTCCATCCGCCTTTAAAATAGAAACTGGGGCATGTATTTTCCGTGCACTTAACGCTGTTTGTAACTGCTCGGAAAAGTTAGTATACATATCTGAAACACCTAAATTAAGATACGTCGTCATGCTACGTCGGAAAAAATTTGCTTGCCCCCACTCATGTCCCAAAGCTACATGTATAGAAGGATAAAGATTCCTCAGGTAGGCAGCAAGTTGTTCCTCATGAAGACAGTTTCTGTGGGAGAATTTACCGACTATAGCGACATGAACCAGATTCTCACTAAAATCTGATGTCTGAAGTTTTTCCCATTCTCTGAGATCAGGAGGTTCAATCTCTCTCCCCCTGAAATCTATTTCCCCGGAGAGTTCAAGATAACTGAGTGGCCATGGTAGTGCATCAATACTCATCCCATTTCCAGAAAAAAGAAGTAATGACACAGGAGAAATTCGGTCTTGAAGAATTGCATTGGTTACTAATGTGGTACTCACAGTAACGTTGTTGATCGAAGGTACATTTGTAATTTTTAACGCATCAAAAGCATCTAATAGGGTTTCTACCAAATTTTCAGCCCGAGTGGGTACTTTTGCTGTATTTTGGATTTTTCCATTCTGAATAAACACGGCGTCAGTATAAGTACCGCCCACATCGATCCCTACTTGATTAGGCATGGTTACTCCCCTCCTTCTGGGCTTTTGGACTTTTGGAACTATATAGATTCTATAGCCTGAATACGCTCTTGCAAATCAAATAGATATTGAAGGGCTTGACGCGCAGTCATGTCCTCTAGGACTAGTTGAGTAATTTCTTGCAAAATCGGGTGAGTATGCGGAACATCAAAGAGTGCCAATTGAGAAACAACCTTAGCCGGATTTTCCGCAGAATGCACTGGTTCGGAAGATTCTAATTCCAAGAGTAGGATTTTAGCTCGTTGAAGAAGTTCTTGGGGAAGACCAGCTAGGCGCGCTACTTGAATACCATAACTGCGGTCCGCCCGACCGGGTAGTATCTTGTGTAAAAAAACGATGTCGTCCCCCCGTTCCTTTACACCAACATGAAGGTTAAAAAGCCTAGGGAATTCGTCTTGTAATTGCGTCAGCTCATGATAATGCGTAGCAAAAAGGGTCTTAGGATTGAACTCAGGATGCTGAACTAGATATTCTGTGACTGCCCATGCAATACTAAGTCCATCAAATGTTGCAGTCCCCCGTCCGATTTCATCTAAAATGATTAGGCTCTTCCCTGTAGCGTATTTCAGAATGTGTGCTACCTCTTGCATCTCAACCATAAAAGTACTTTGTCCAGCAGATAAATCATCGGAAGCACCCACACGAGTAAAAATTCGGTCGACCAGAGTGATGGTTGCCTTCTTAGCAGGTACAAAGGACCCTATATGTGCCATGAGAACAATTAAGGCCACCTGTCGCATATAGGTTGATTTACCTGCCATATTAGGCCCTGTGATGAGAGCTAACTGGTGACTATCTGAGATCGACGTATCATTGGGAACGAACACACCAGGTTCGAGCATTTGTTCTACAACAGGATGTCGACCTTCTGTAATAAGAATCTGCCCGTCTATTTGAATCTGAGGGCGGATATAGTGGTAACGAACAGCGACTTCTGCTAAACTGACAAAGACATCGATTTCGGCTAGTACCTGCGCTATATGCAAAACAACTCCAGAATAAGTACGGACATCTTCTCGCAGGGTCAAGAATAGTTCATACTCTAGTTCTTTGAGTTTTTCTTCTGCCCCCATGATTTTTTGTTCGTATTCTTTCAGTTCTGGGGTAATAAAGCGTTCAGCATTAGATAGAGTCTGCTTGCGTTGGTAGTCAGTAGGAATTAGATGCGCATTCGCATGGGTGATTTCAATATAGTAACCAAAAACTTTGTTATATCCTATCTTCAAAGAACGAATTCCGGAACGTTCGCGTTCAGCATTCTCAAGCTTGGCAACCCATTCTTTACCACCAGTTGAAATGGAGCGCAATTCATCCACTTCTTGAGAATATCCAGTATGAATAATATTGCCATCTCGCAGTGATAGAGCGGGAGTAGGATTAATTGCCTTCTGCAGTTTATTAGCGAACGTGTCGAGTCCTTCCAGATGGGGAGCCATGATTCTAAGAGTTTCTGCTGAGCTAGACGAAAGGAGTGTTCGGATTTCAGGCAGTAGAGCCAAAGTTTGCGCCAAGGATAATATGTCTTTGGCATTTGCAGTCCCATAAGACACCTTTCCCATTAGGCGCTCCAAATCATATACTTCGGAAAGAAGCTTAGACAAGTCTTTGCGAAGAAATGAGTCAGATGTCAGTTCTTCGACAGCGTTAAGACGCCTCTCTATTTCATCTTGCATAAGCAAGGGCTTATCAATCCAGTTCTTTAAAAGCCTTCCACCGAAAGCAGTCTGTGTTAAATCCAGTACAGAAAGTAGTGTTCCTTTTTTTCCTTGATCTCGCAGGGATTCCGTGAGTTCGAGGTTACGACGGGTCCACTGATCGAGGAACATCCAGTGTTCGGAACGAAACGTTTTTATCTCGATGATATGAGTCGGATCAACGCCAGGCATTGTTTCCAGTATATAGGTCCATAAAGAGTTTGCAGCCTGGGCAGCCACTGGAAATTCTTGCAATACCTCTAACTTTCCAAATCGATTCTGCAAGTCCTGACCGCAAAAGGTCTTTCGATCGCGCATGCTACAATAATAACCTATCCAGGACTTAGGTTTTTTCACAAGTTCGGGAGGCAATAGAAGCTCGGCTGGATTAATCCTGGAAAGTTCCGCCTGGAGTACCGCGATATCTGGGGTTTCGAAAATAGTAAATTCGCCAGTGGATAAATCAAGAAAGGCAAGTCCCCAGTGTTCGTCATGGTACACACTAGCTAAATAATGGTTGGTACGTTCAGAGACAGATTCGATGAGTGTACCTGGAGAAACGATACGAATAATATCGCGTTTCACAATTCCCTTAGCATTTTTAGCATCTTCCACTTGTTCACAAATCGCGACCTTATGGCCTGCATTGACCAACTTCGACAAATAGTTATCTAAAGCATGATAAGGGACGCCGCACATAGCGATGCGTTTCCCTCCCCCAGCATCACGACCAGTCAATGCAATTTGCAAAACAGGTGCTGCAACCTCTGCATCTTCCCCAAACATTTCATAAAAATCGCCAAGCCGATAAAAAAGAATAGCATCGGATGCTTTTGCTTTAATCCCTTGATATTGTTGCATCATCGGGGTGGTCATGCCTAGTATCCTCCCCTTTTGAGAATTATTTCCAAAATAGAATAATTAAGTTATCTAAATAATCCTAAAAGGGAAGAGCTACAGAATTAGCCCTCCCCTTTTCATGATTGATTTTTGTAGTTGTCTTGGATTAGTGTCCGCCACAACCACAGCCACCACTACTACCACACCCACCGCTAGAACAACTGTCATCCGAACACGAACAACCGTTATCAGAACCAGCGATCGCTCCTGCTAAAATAGAGTTAACACTATCTAACATTTGCGTGAATTTGTCTTGGGCATTCATGTAGGCTGCAATAGAAGGATTCGCTTCCACTTTGGTTTCGATTTCATCGACCGCATTTTTATCTGCTTCAGAAAGTTCTTGATCGCTTTGTTGCATTTCCATAAAGCGTTCTTGAGCTTTCTGTAATTCTGCAATCAATAATTGGGCTGAAACGTCAGCAGACATTGCATCTTCCATGCTGTGTAATTCAGCTAGTTCGGGGCTTCGGGCAATGGCATCAGCTAATAATCGGGCATTTTCTAAAATCTCATTTGTCATTGTTACACCTCCGCATAATACATTCTACATTAGGCTGCTTAATTCCTGCATTAAATATTAAGTTAAAACAAATTCTACATTTAAAGATTTTCAATGTCACCGACTAAAGTCCATGATCCTGCTTCATGGATCCGAACGTTAACTAATGAACCTATAATCTCCGAATCACCACTAAATACTACAAGTTCGTTTCCACGAGTTCGTCCTGTTAGACGCTCAGAATTTGTTCTACTGAGCCCCTCGACGAGCACCTCGTAGATTTTTCCAATCATACTTTGCCGCCATTTCAAACTGTTTTGGTTTTGTACACTCATTAACCTTTGTAACCGACGTTTCTTGACATCAAGAGGAATCTGACTATTCATTTCAGCTGCAGGCGTACCCGAACGCTTAGAATACATAAAGGTGAATGCTTGCCCATAATGAACTGTGTCCATTATAGCTAGGGTTTGCTCAAAATCCTCATCTGATTCACCGGGAAATCCAACAATAATATCTGTCGTTAAGCTAGCGTGCGGAAGGAGTTCACGAATTTTCCGAACTCGACTCAAATAGTATTCCCTAGTGTATTTCCGATTCATACGCTGTAAAATAAAATTACTTCCTGATTGAATAGGGAGATGGAAATGCTCACAAAGCTTCTGCCCCTCAGCAATCGTATTGATCAACTTATCCGATAGATCCTTGGGGTGAGACGTAATAAAACGCACCCGCAAAAGAAGGGGAATTTGATCTACCTTTTGTAACAAATCCGCAAAGTCATAGGCTGGAGAAAATTCCTTCCCGTAAGAGTTTACATTCTGTCCGAGTAAAGTTACTTCTCGACACCCTCTTTTTACAAGATCTTCTATTTCTTGAATAATTTCTTCGGGCTTACGGCTGCGTTCTCTGCCGCGCACATGTGGAACAATGCAATAAGAGCAGAAATTATCGCAACCGTACATGATATTAACGTTCGCTTTCAACTTTCCCTTCTCGGCAAGAGGGGTAGATTCTTCGGTTATATTAGGTTCTTGCCAAACTTCTGCAGCTTTTCCTCCCTGATCGACTTGCTGAAGAAGAGCTGAAAAGTTGTGTAAATTATGCGTTCCAGCCCAAATATCTACGTGAGGTGCACGTTTCTGCAGTCGTTCTAAAGCACCTGGTTGTTGAACCATGCAGCCACTAATAGCAATTTTAAGGTTTGGATTTCTTTCTTTCAGTTTCTTAAGTTCACCGATTTTACCCATTATCTTATTTTCTGCGCTTTCTCTTACGCAACAAGTGTTAATGATAACTAAGTCTGCATTTTCAAGTTCATCTGAACTTGTGTAGCCTTTTTGTCTGGTGATGTCTGTCAATGTTTCTGCATCCCGTTCAGACATCTGGCAACCATAAGCTAGTGTAACAACTTTCTTGTTCTTTTCCACCAAAAGTCAGCTCCTAAATCGTGACCTTAATATTTCTAAACTCATTATAATGTAAACAATGATGAAAAGCCAAAACAAAAGCCCATTGGCGATTTGCAATGCTGTGGTTTTCTTGTAATGAAACCCTTTAAAGATTACGGAACACCCCAGCCTTTTTTAAAGCTTGATAAGCAATAAGCACAAAAGGCCCTAAGATTAATCCGATTACACCAGTTGAGGCCAGGCCAATGTACATACTCACGAGAACGAAAAGCGGATCAAGTCCTACATTATCTCCAAGAATTTTAGGCTCAATGATGTGCCTCAAAATAGTGATAACCGTTGTAAGTAGTAATAGTTCTACAGCAAACAGAGTATGACCGCTTAAAAAGGCTAAAATAGCCCAAGGAAAAAGAATAATACCTACCCCTAAAACTGGGAGTATTCCAAAAATTCCAGTGATAGTTCCTACTGCAATCGCATATTTGGCATGGAAAATAATTAATCCCATTATGGACAGAAACAGTGTAATCAGAAAAACTATAAATTCTGCCCGAACAAAACCTGCAAAGGCTCGAGAAAAATCACGACCTAATTCGCTGAGGTCCTCACGCCATTCCAGAGGAAAAATATGCGAAAATTCACTGAGGTATCGTTTTGAGGCTATCGACATAAAAAACGTTGCAACTAGGGCAATTACAATCACAATAATGATTTCGGGGATCTTAGCGGCTAACGATAAAACACTTGCAAGTACGGCAGGAATATTATTGATGAATTCTTTCACAGTATTATTAAGTGCGTCAAGATTATTTCCAGGAAGTTTTAAATAATAAACTTCCACTTTGGTGATCCAATGCATAAAAAAGTGTTGTAATAATTGATTATAATAGGGCCAGTGTATATAAATATCCTGAACTTCTCGAACTAATCGTATAATCAGTAGCGTTATAATAACGCCTAATCCTCCGATTTCAATAATCATGGCCGTTAAAACTGCAGCTACATGTGGGAGGCGAACCTTTTGAGCCAGAAAGTTCCTTAAAGGACTAATAGTTACGGTCAAGATAAATGCCAGAATAAAGGGCAAGAATAAATGGATAAAGTGTCCAATAAGATAAATAAGCCCTCCTGTTATAACCCAGAAGGCTATGAACTTTAAACTTCGATTCATAAATGTTTTGGTTACTTGATTCACTAATTGGATGACTCCCTTCTTCGGGTAAACCGTCTTTGCTTGCATCTTTGGAAATCAGAATATCTTTTGTTCCAAATGAAGAGTGGTAAAATGATACCCATAATAATTATTCCAATAACCCAGGGCAGATATGAATGTGTTTTTACTTGCTTGGTTGGCGCAGAAATTGATCGTGAGGATTTTAAGGGTAACGTGTTTAACAGTGTGCCTTTATTCAAAACCTCGACATTGGCAAGAACTTGTCCTTCTTCTACTGAAGTAAGAGCACTGGTGTAAGTAGGTATTACGCGTAAATCCAGTGTAGGACTTTGTTCATTGAGTTTCGTCGTTATATAAATTGGACGATCGATGATGAGATTCATTGGTTCGTTATTCACCATCGCTGTGGAAATGACAGAGCCTGTAGGTTTTAATATCGTTTGCTTATATTGAGTAAAACCATATTCAAACATATCCTGCATGTCTGTGTAGATTTCACGACCTGGGGATTTAAGGATCACGCCAATAAGCTGGCGGCCATCCTTTGTTACCGATGCGACAAGACAGTTCTGCGCAGCTGCTGTATAACCAGTCTTAATACCATCTACTGCAGAGTCTCTCCATAACAATTTATTTTCATTAACCATTTGTATCGGAAGATCGGCTTTTGATCGAGATATGGCCTGAGATTTCGTACGTACGTACTGTGCAAAAACAGGATTCTGATAAGCGACCCTGGCTATTAGCGCGAGATCATGTGCTGTTGTGACATGCCCAGACTCTGTTAAGCCACTTGGATTTTGAAAATGGGTCTCTGTCGCTCCAATTTCCAAAGCACGTTGATTCATCATATCAACGAAGTTTGGCAAATCACTTCCTATATATTCCGCAATATCGACTGCGGCATCGTTGGCAGAGTTTAATAGTAATGCATAGAGAAGATCCTTTAATAGCAACTTTTCACCGGGCGCTAGATAAATTTGCGTACCATATACAAGTTTATTATTAAGCATTGTTGTACTTGCTGTAACAGTTTCATTCAAATTACCACGTTCAATAGCCAAAAGCCCCGTCATAATTTTTGTGGTACTTGCAGGAGCCAGTGGCTTATCAGGATTTTTCATAAAAAGAGTTTGCCCCGACTTTACATCGATCAAATAGGCACCTTCTCCGTGAACTTGAGGTAATTTTACAAGAGTAGCGTCTTCAGCGAACGCAGTAGAAGTAACACTAACCATCATGAAAATTGCAAGAAGAAAAGCAGTGATGAATTTCAATGAAGTACACCTCTTATTCTGTCGTGTTCATACCTGATAAAATAGTGCAAGTGTTCCAGGTCCAGTATGACTTCCGACGACACACCCAATTTCACTAATCCAGATATCCTTTACCGTGAAGCGTTGTCGAATTTCATCTACTAAAATCTGGGCATCATCTAAACATGCAGAATGAGAAATCCCCAAAATTTGCTGTTCGGGATGAGCTATTTCTCGAGCCATTACTTCTACTAATTTGCGAATTGCTGCTCGTCGGGATCGAACTTTGGCAAAAGGTTCAATTTTACCATCTGGGGTAATATGCAAGACGGGTTTAATATCGAGTAGTCCACCAAAAAATCCTGTTGTTTTGCTCACTCTTCCACCCTTTACGAGATGTTCTAGTGTATCTAGCGCAAAAACATAACGCATGTTTTTGCGAATTTCAAATAGTTTGGGTTCCACTTCAGCCCAAGATGCCTTATTTTTTAGGATTTCCTGCGCATTCAGCGCAAGCAAACCATATCCAAATGATGCTCCCAAGCTATCAATAATATACACCCGATCTGGAGCAGAGGTCATTTCACGTAACAGTTGAGCCGTCGAAAACGTCGAACTTAACTTGGAAGAAAGATGAATCGCCACTACTTCATGCCCCTCGGACAAGATTCTCTCATAATGTTCCAAAAGAATTTTCGGATTGGGTTGTGATGTTTTCGGCAATTCTCTAAAGTTTTTAAATTGGGCATAGAAATCTTTAGTTGTTAATTCAAACCCTTCTAAATAGGTCTTCCCATTTATGTTAACAGCCATAGGAACAGTGACTATACCTGCGGTGGTTGCAAGGTGAATGGGTATATCGGATGCACTGTCCACAATAATTTTGAAGGACATTAAAACACCTCCTACAAGACAATGCGACCTAATTATAATTCGGGTAAAACTAGGATAATCCTGCTAAACGTATAAAAAAAATGCTCATCATCTTCGATAAGCATTTTATATATTTTAGAAAATCTAACGAGCATACGATCTAGAAATGACCGTTTCATTAAGATGCGAATTTCTGAATGATTGCATGTTGCCCAAGGGTAGCCATCAGTGACGAAAGTTCCTGCTTCTTTACGAGCCGATAATTAACTTCTTCTCCTTCGATCCACGTTACAAGAAACATAGAATCCCTCCCCATCTGTATTATGTATACATAATACCATAACAAAAGAAGGAATACAATAGATTTATTATACCTTCTCCGACTAAGGGATTAGATCACTACTAACGGGTTGCAAAAGTGACCAAATTGGGTATCTATGTACGTCAGCCATACGACCTTCTTTATTAATAAACACATGCACTGTTTTCCCTTCTGCTAACAGGGTTTCATCACGATAGACGAGATAAGAAAAACTAACAGAACGCGATGATATTTTATCTATTTCGGTAACAATCACAAGTTCATCATCATAATGAGTTGGCTTACGGTAACGGCAGCTAGCTTCTACGACTGCCAAGCCTAAACCTTGTTCTTCGAACTTCGTATAGGGAAGGCCTATTTCCCGAAAGAGTTCTGACCTTCCCACCTCGAACCAAATAAGATAATTCGAATGATAAACAATACCCATTTGATCGGTTTCAGCATAACGAACACGCAAACGTGTTTTAGAAGATAATCCCATCAATGACCCTCCTCAAATCATCCAGAATCTTATATGTAGTTTATAATTTACTAGTAATCTTAACCCCATATGTTCCAAGGAAATCACATTAATTCCCAATCTGCTACACTAATAAAATTACAACTGTAGACTTTAAATTAGAGCACCACTGATACTCTGGATTCTTAACGAAGGTAGTTCAGAGGATTGACTGTATCACCATTGAGGATGACTTCAAAATGTAGATGAGGACCCGTCGAGTTGCCTGTCGTGCCGACCAATCCAATGGTCTGGCCTTGGCTCACGTGTTGCCCAACAGATACTAGTAGTCGTGAAGCATGCCCATAACGTGTCATTACGCCATTTCCATGGTCAATGAGTATCATATTACCGTAACCTCCACCCCATCCAGCTGCAACGATCGTTCCCGAAGCAGCGGCAGAATAAGGTTCTCCTACATCAGCTCCGATGTCTAATCCCGTGTGAAAACTACCCCAACGTGAACCAAAATAAGAATTAATCGGTCCTCTAACGGGCCAGGCAATCTTTGAAGTGCTCCCAGATCCTCTGGACCCAGAAACTATGTAGGCCACATTTACTGGCGTTTTTGGTCCTTTGGCAATTACCTGTGGAACAGGTGACTTAGTTACCTTCTCGTCCACAACTTGTTTAGTGACATCATCCCCATTCTTTCGAACATAGGAGTATGTAACAAGTTTGGAACCATCGCTTCCTTGTTCTTTTACCACAGTTTCTCCTCTAGAAAGCTTTGCATCTGTATTTGTCACCACATCAAAGGCGATAATTTCCGATTGCGTTAAGATTCCTTTACTGACGACAGTCAAGTAAGGGCTAGCAGAGACTATTTTCACCTTCTGTCCTGTCAGAATCTTACTATCCTCAGTCATTCCCGGGTTACCAGCTAGGACTTCTTTTGTCTTCATGTTATTTTTGCGAGCAATCAGCCACCATGAGTCATTCGCTTGGGCTATATATTCAGTTGTCGCCATCTTCCCGTCTTTTAACATTTTAAAGGCTTGATCAAGCAGTTTTACCTGGTCAGGTTGAGCTTCGACTTGCTTAGTGGAAATGGATTCAGTAAACTCGACAGATGTCAATTTATTGCTTTCACTCGGATTCGTATAGAAATCTTGATATGTTTTAAGAAGTTTTTGAACATCTTCTTGGTTTGGTAAGATCACGACCTGTGTTCCTTCGACCTCTAATGCATACCCATCGATATAGGAGGTAAGATTTTTTTGAAGCTCATTTTCGGTTGAAAATTCCCCCAAAAGTGCTGCCTTTTTAACTCGAACTCGTTCAAATTTAATATTGTCGTGAGTTTTAGCAACCGTACCTATAGCTTGTCCACGTTTTGCAAGAATGGTGTCAACAATATGTTGGCCTTTATCTACATTTGCCACTATACCAGCCCTATGTCCATTGATGGTAATATAAGCTGCCGAAGCTGTACTATAAAGGTATGTGGTTGCACTGCTAACGACCAAAACAACGGTTACCGTTCCAACGATCAATTTAGGTGATCGCCAAGATATTGCACGGAAGTACTTTGGTACCCATGATTTCCAATTAAGAAAAAATTCTTTAATTAAAACGAATGACTTTTCAATTTTTTTCATCCTAGCCCCCATTCGTCTGATAGACGTTTTTCGTTTATTATAGCATTCATTCGCCAGTATAGGAATAAATCTGTCATTGTTTTTGTCAATATGCTATAATGTGGTAAAAAAATTAATCTGTTTACAGAATTAGACAAAAGGAGAATTAAGAATGAAAACTTCACCCATTAATGTAATGATCGAACGTATTAATGAACTTGCGAGAAAGCAAAAGACAGTTGGACTCGAAGAGTGGGAACGCGATGAACAAGAATCATTGCGTCAGGAATATCTATCTTTTATTCGGGGACAAGTGAAAGATACCCTAAATAAAGTACAGATTTCCAAGAATACCCCTTTACACTAAAACGATTTCTACTTTTTTATCGAATTTTGTAGTTTGTCAAGCCAATGACTCGATGCAGGGGTTGCAGGACCATGTCCAGGCAAAATCCATCGTAGTGGACGTTCAATTACTGCTTGGGCGGATTCCTTCAATTTATCTATATCCCAAGTGAAATAACTTGGAGCTAAACGTATCTCTCCCCCCTGAAAGAGGTCGCCAACGATTGCGACACCGTTACGATAAAGCACAATGTGCCCAGGAGTATGACCAGGAGTATGAATGATTTCCCAATCCTTAAATAGTTCCGCGTTTACTAATGATCGAAGATTTGTTGGAGAAATTAACTTTCCGTAAGGTCTAGTAGCTAGTGGTAACCAACGTTTAATACCAATGCGTTTTTTTTGACCAAGTACATAAGGTATCTCGATAGTATGTGCATAAATGGGACATTTAGCGAGTTGCTGCATTGCTACAATGCTTCCAACATGATCCACGTCATAATGAGTTATTACAATACCATCAAGTGCGCAAGGTTCAATTCCATTAGCCCTTAGATAATCACAAATTCGATGTTCTTGACCAGGCAAGCCAGTGTCAATTAGAAATAATTGTGAACCGGTCACAAGGTAAACGTGTGCTCCCTTTACCCCTTCTACCATATGTATGCCATCAGTAACTAACACAGGAATATTTCCTCCATCCACTAACTAATTAGTATAATTTTTACAAGGAATAAAAGTACCTTAAGTTCGCTAATAGGCTAGCATATCTTACCATTCTTTGCAATAGCTCTTTTCTCTCTGAATGTATTTGTTTCGGCAATCAGGCAAATAATAAATGCAGGTAATTGTTACTTATATTTATTATAAAGGAGGAGAATATCTTTGCCAGAACGCATTTTGAAGTACGGAGGAGCCAAAATCCGGAATCTTGTCCCACCTGTCAAAATTAATCGATTTGTAAATCGTTTACCTAAGAATAAACGTGATTCACTTTTTGAAATTGCTAGTGAACTTCAAGCAGCAGGATTAATCGATGTATTAAATGGCCGTTCGCAAAGTACAATTGACAAGGATACGATTGATGATCAAATGACTAACACGGGCAATTCCGCTCATGATATTCAAGGATTGAAAAGAAATACTAAAGACACACTAAATCTTCCCAAATAGCCTTTAATTAATAAAATGCAAAAACGCGTGCAGTAGATCATTGTCTTACTGTACGCGTTTTATATTTGCATTTAGAAAGCAACTTTCTAACAAGCCTCTCCTTTTTATTTGTCCATGGTTCTTCTGCCTTTCCTAATGTATTCCGTAACCGTAGTAGTCTGTAATAAAAGTATAAGCACTATCCCAAAGAGCAAATAGGGATTGAATTCATTCACCTCTCGCTTACGTTAAAGAATACTAACAGAACCCTCATACAGCAGGCCTGTCAGGGCATCGACTGTCACAGTCTGACCATTAATTACGTTTGAAATAGCACTTTGAGCACCAACGATCGTCGGTATTCCATAGTGTAAGGCAACAATGGCAGCGTGTGATGTTAAACCGCCCTCTTCTACAACTAACGCTCCGGCCCGTGCAATCAATGGAACAAAGTTAGCATCGGTCCTCTCAGAGATCAGAATATCCCCATCATTAAAAAAGTCCTTCTCCGGTAGCTGGATTTTACGTGCGAATCCAGAGTATGACTTTCGACCGACTCCGATTCCTCTAGCTAATATATTTCCCATAATTTGGACTTTGATCATATTCGTGGAACCGACTTTACCAATTGGAACTCCTGCAGTGATTACCACGACATCACCGGCTTGAATATAATTCTGATTTAAGGCGGTATTCACAGAAATTGACAACATTTGATCGGTTTCCGAGCTCTGAGGGACTACAAGAGGTTGAACACCCCATTGCAGGGATAATTTCCTTGCTGTTAAGGCAAATGGGGTTGCTGCAATGATCAGGGCATTGGGCCGATATTTAGAAATCATACGTGCCGTCAAGCCCGAATGAGTTGGCGTAATAATTGCTGCAGCGTCGAGGTCTTTAGCAATAGTATAACTCGCAAAACTGATTGCTTCTGCAATGTTAAGTTGAGGATGTCTAGTAGCTTGTTTGTCCAGACAGGTTTGCTCAGTTCTCGTAGAAATTTTAGCCATCATTTGAACAGCTTCAACTGGAAAGAGACCCGCAGCAGTTTCACCAGATAACATAATGGCATCCGTTCCATCCAAAATTGCGTTAGCAACATCACTTGCCTCTGCTCTCGTGGGCCGAGGTTGTCGAATCATAGAATCTAACATTTGTGTCGCGACAATAACTGGTTTACCCAATAAATTGCATTTACGAATCATTTCTTTCTGACTGACTGGAACTTCTTCAACAGGAATTTCTACTCCAAGGTCTCCGCGAGCAACCATAAGACCATCAGCGACTTCTAGAATAGCGTCTAAGTTAGTCAATCCTTCTTGACTTTCGATCTTGGCTATGATTTGGATATCCGCACCCATTTCTTCAACGACCCTTCGTACAGCCAAAACATCTAAGGCCTTACGAGTAAAAGAAGCGGCAATAAAATCAATTCCTTGTGAAATACCAAAACGAATATCCTCAATATCCTTTTCCGTTACGGCTGGAAGGTCGATAGGGGCACCAGGGACGTTTACCCCCTTTTGTGACTTAAGAACTCCACCGTTTCGAACAATGGTTCGAATAATTTCGCACTCTACAGAGGTAACCTCTAAATCGATTTGACCATCATCAATGAGAATATGGGTACCTGGGTCAACTTCTTGCCACAGGTTAACATAAGTAATTCCAACCTGTTGTGTATTACCAATGTCGAGATTCGTATTCAAAGAAAAGGCAGCTCCGATTTCAAGAGTAATCCCCTCTTTAGGAACCATACCAGTGCGCACTTCCGGCCCTTTGGTGTCGAGAAGAATACCTAAATGTTTCCCTATTTTTGTGGCTTCCTCTTTCAATACAGCAATTCTACGACCATGTTCTTCATGGGTTCCATGTGAAAAATTTAGGCGAGCAACATCCATTCCTGCAGCTAGAAGAGATTGAACCTTTTCTTTGGACTCACTTGCTGGGCCAATTGTACAAACAATTTTAGTCCTTCGCATTGTGCCTTCCCTCCAGCCTATAAGCCTTTATTTACAATCATTGTAACTAAATCAACGATACGATTTGAATAGCCGGATTCATTATCGTACCAAGCCAATACTTTAACCATCCGATCTCCAATCATCATAGTTGATAATCCATCAACTATGGAACTTGCAGGATTACCGTTGAAATCACGGGAAACAAGTGGTAGTTCCGTATATTCGAGGTATCGCTTAAATTTACCATCTGCAGCCTGGCGTAAGGTGGCATTTACTTCTTCTTTGGTAGTAGGCTTAGATAAATTGGCAACAAAATCAATCAGCGAAACATTGGGTGTTGGAACCCGAACAGCGAGCCCATTCATTCTGCCTTCCAATTCTGGTATGACTAACGTAACCGCTTTTGCTGCGCCCGTAGTAGTCGGAATCATCGATTGATAGGCAGCTCTAGCTCTACGCCAATCTTTATGTTCCAGGTCCAAAATACGTTGGTCATTCGTTACTGAATGTGTAGTTGTCATCATCCCTTGTTCAATTCCAAAAGTTTCAAGCAAAACTTTAGCCACGGGAGCAAGACAATTAGTTGTACAAGAAGCATTTGAAATTACATGATGTTTTGCTGGATCATATTTATCGTCGTTGACCCCCATAACAATCGTGATATCTTCATTTTTGGCTGGAGCAGAAATGACGACTTTTTTTGCCCCTGCAGTAAGATGTTGTGCAGCAGCATCTCGCTTTGTGAAATGACCTGTCGACTCGATGACGATATCCACATTATGTTTGCTCCAGGGCAAATCTAAAGGACTTTTTTCTGCGAAGATTTCAATTCGTTTTCCGTCGATGATCATCGTTTTTCCATCAATCTCCACAGAATTTGGAAGGATTCCATGGATTGAATCATATTTGAACAAATGTGCTAATAAATCAGGACTTCCCAAATCGTTGATGGCAACAACTTCGAAAGGAACCGATTGATTTAGGGCTGCACGAAGCGTAAGCCGACCAATTCTTCCAAAACCATTTATTGCTACTCTTAAACTCATATGGTTAAACCTCCTCTTAATTATCCAAACTAAAATTTGCCTATGTAAACACTATTCTGTTCAATTGAACAAATTCCTGCTAATATTATGTTTACATCCACATTTTTTCACTTAATTAATAATTATAGTTCCCCAAAAGAATAAAAAACTTGCAAAGCATTGCTCTTCAAGTTTTTTACACTAAAGTTCATTTACCCCAAGGAGGACAAGAATATAATTATACTTTCGTCGAGGAACTGCTAGCCGCGGCAGCAATAGCAGTTTCTTCAGCAAAGGCTAGAATTCTTTCGAACACCGAATTGTATTTCTCTTCAATTGATTTGAAATTCATAGCTGGTATATAATACGTTTCCATGAGGTCATGGGTTTGTTTCGCTTTTTTGGAATGCCCAAGAGCACGACCAATATGTTGATTAACCCTAACCCGGCAGTCCCTGATCTCATCACCACAGTCTATCATCAGTTGACTTGCATTAAGGCTCTTATCAAAATTCAAAGCAATAATTTCATGGCTAAACTTTGTGATATAGTTATAGGGCTCGCAATTAATGACCAATGCGATTCGGAGATCGGGAAGGATGATTAGGTCAAGTTGCTTGGGATCCAATGTATTATGATAATACTCAACATCTAAACCGTATGTTAGTGCACGGTCAGCGATCTTCGAAAGAAATGTTGATTTACCCGTCCCCGGTTGTCCTTCAAGCGTGTATAGTGTATTCGTATCGTATAGTAGTGTATCTATAAACTCAGTTTTTCCTTGAGGAGTATGACCCCATGCGAACAAATGACGTTCATTCGCACAAGCATTGGGCGTGGTAATTTTAAAGATATCTCTTTCAATACTCAAAGTCATTTGATTTATCTGGTTCCAATCTTGATAATTACTTGTATAATATTTCCATTCACTTAGCGCAACCTTTGCTTCTTGTAGAGCGAAATAGGCTCTTTGAAAATAGCTACTGACTTTTAAATTGCAGGCCAGAATTTCATCATGAGACTGTTTTATCAAGGCTTCATCCCAATATTCGCCGAGGTTAATGATTTCATCGACTGCACCGGGGTTCTTTGGATCCACGATGTGTGGAGCAGTTCCATCTAATAAAGCAATTTTCAATTCAGGAATAACAACCCCGTCAATAGAACCATTATCTGAAGAACAGCAGTGATATTCGATATCGTAACCTCGATCTAACATTGATTGCCCAATTTTTTTCATAAACGTCGATTTCCCTACACCCGGGCCCCCTTTTATAACGAAAATGTGTTTAGCGTTTTGCTGGATCATGTGATGATAGTACGAAAAAAAGCCTTGGGAAGTTACAGCACCGGGAAACATCTTCTTTGTATGTACATTTGACATGTTAAAATCTCCTTTCTGCTTTGCGTCTGCAAGTCATCTTATTCATAGAGAGAGGATTTCGTTCCAATATTTAAAAATAATCTCAAACTATTTAGTGTCCTGAATCACAAAATAAGACCAACTGATTAATCATCAGTTGGTCTTATTTTGTGTGAATTTTTTGATAATCGTTCGATATAAATTTATTAGCGTTCTACAACAATGGCGATTCCTTGTCCCCCGCCGATACATAGAGTAGCCAACCCACGATGTACATCCTTACGTTTCATTTCGTGTAACAAAGTCACAAAAATACGCGTTCCAGAAGCACCAACTGGATGACCCAAGGCAATCGCACCGCCGTTCACATTCGTCTTCTCCATATCAAGTTGTAAATCTCTAGCACATATCAAAGTTTGTGAAGCAAACGCTTCGTTGGCCTCCACGAGGTCTATATCTTCGATTTTCAACCCGGCTTTTTGCAACGCTTTTCGGCTTGCTGGGATGGGGCCTGTTCCCATAATCTTTGGATCTACGCCTGCTGAAGCCCATGATTTAATGGTACAAAGAGGGGTTAAGCCAAGTTCTTCAGCTTTCTCTTTCGCCATGACGACGACAGCGGCAGCACCGTCATTAATCCCCGAAGCATTTGCGGCAGTGACGGTTCCATCCTTTTTAAAAGCACCTCGTAACTTTGCAACTGCTTCATAAGTTGCGCCAAAACGTGGGAATTCGTCCTCTGAGACAACAACGGGATCTCCTTTGCGTTGCGGAATGGACACTGGTACAATTTCCTCAACAAACTTTCCGGCTTTAATGGCCACTTCTGCACGATTTTGACTGGACACCGCATAATGGTCTTGTTCTTCGCGGGAAATACCAAACTGAACTGCAATGTTTTCAGCCGTTAAGCCCATGTGAATGTTATTCATGGCATCTGTTAATCCGTCGTTAATCATGGTATCGATAAGTGTACCATTGCCCATCCGATACCCTGTACGTGCTTTAGGAAGCGCATAGGGCGCAAGGGACATACTCTCCATCCCGCCCGCTACAACAATATCGGCGTCTCCAGCTATAATAGCCTGAGCGGCACAAACGATGGTCTTAATTCCGGATCCGCATACCTTATTAAGTGTCCAGGAAGGAATATCCTCAGGAATTCCGGCTTTAAGAGACGCTTGTCGAGCAGGATTCTGTCCTAGCGCACTCTGTAGTACGTTACCCATAATAACCTCATCAACTTGCTCCGGGGTAATCCCCGCTCTTTGTATCGCTTCTTTAATGGCCAATCCACCCAAATCGGCAGCTGGTATTTGCCCTAACGTACCACAAAAAGAACCAACGGGTGTGCGGACCGCACTCACAATAACAACTTCTCTCATTAATAGTCATCTCCTTCAATTAAACTCAATAATCTCTTGGATTGAACAATAACGGAGTTCTCTATGCTAGTAACTTAATATCATAATTTTGCAGCTTCGAGAACCATTTGTCTTAGCATTAAGACCCTGATCCTGGACTATGCACCGAGTTTTGATATCAACTGTCACAACATGTTTTGATGTTAAATAGGCAATACTCAGACAATTCGACGTATAATTAGAACTAAAACCTAAGCACAATTATCTCAACTATACATCTTATAACCAATATGCTTAAACTTACAAGATCTATTACTACATACCTAATTAGCGAAGCACCTCAGAGGCGCTTCGCTAATTGATATATGATTATTCCTTAACCAGTTTCTTGAATTCTTCGGTCAAAATGGGAACTACTTCAAAAAGGTCACCCACGATACCGTAATCAGCCACTGTAAAAATATTAGCTTCAGGGTCTTTGTTCACAGCAACAATGAACTTCGAGGATCCCATGCCCGCAAGGTGTTGAATAGCTCCAGAAATACCACAAGCGATATATAGTGTTGGTGCAACTGTTTTCCCAGTTTGTCCTACTTGGAACTTCTGTTCTATCCATCCCGCATCAACGGCTGCACGTGAAGCTCCAACAGCAGCGCCGATCACATCCGCTAGTTGTTCAAGAATACCGTAATTTTCAGGTCCTTTCATCCCGCGCCCGCCTGAGATGATAATGTTTGATTCTGTTAGCTCTGGGCGTTTAGAAGCGGCAATGGCAACTTCTTTAAGTATTGCACGTAAATCCGCGGCATCGATATCGGCCGTCTCTTTGATGATTTCTGCCTGACGTGATGCATCAGGAGCAGTTACAGGGAATGTATTGGGGCGAATCGTCGCCATAATCGGACGAACATTAGAAGCGAGATGTTCAAACGCTTTGCCTGCATATATAGGGCGAATAAATGTTAAGAAGCTATTCGCATCAGTTTCCATTCCTGTGCAATCTGAAGCTAGTCCGACTCCCAAACGATGGGCTAGACGTGGTGCAAGATCTTTTCCGACTGCCGTGTTTCCCAGTAAAACGGCTTGAGGCTCTTCTTTACGGATAAGCTTGTTAAGCACAGAGGTATAAGCGCCAGTTGTATATTCGGTTAATTTCTCATCATCAACGAGGATGACCTTGTCCGCTCCATAAGCGGCAACATTTGTAGCAAGTCCTTCAACACTACTACCAAGTACTACTGCGACGAGGGACTCGCCAGTTTCATCGGCAATTTTTCGCCCTTGACTGAGAAGTTCTAATGAAACTTTACGAATCTGTGAATTCCGTTGTTCGACAATAACCCAAATTCCTTTTGCCATGTTAATTCCTCCCTTTACAGAACCTTAGCTTCTTCACGCAAGAGTCGTGCCAATTCTTGAGCAGCTTGTGCAGCATCACCAGGAATCAAACGACCCCCTTGGCGAGGACTCGGTAAACTAATCTTTTGTACATCCATTTTTCTAGCAATATCTCCAGCGCTAAACCCAAGATCTGCAAGGGTAAAGGTTTTTAATTCTTTCTTCTTCGCTTTCATAATTCCCGCGACGGTTGGATAACGAGGGTCGTTGAGCCCTTTTTGAGCAGTGATGACTACAGGTAAGTTTACCTCAATTAACTCTGTGCCTCCGTCGATTTCACGAGTGGCCGCTACTAAAGTATCGGTAACATCAAGTTTAATGACACTGCTTACAGACGGTATATTTAATACTTCTGCTAAACGTACTGCAA
Organism: Desulfosporosinus sp. Sb-LF; assembly: GCF_004766055.1. Classification (NCBI taxonomy): domain Bacteria; kingdom Bacillati; phylum Bacillota; class Clostridia; order Eubacteriales; family Desulfitobacteriaceae; genus Desulfosporosinus; species Desulfosporosinus sp. Sb-LF. The sequence continues at coordinate 46,284 of NZ_SPQR01000017.1, forward strand.
GTTGACTTGCACCATCATCGACTGCGATACGACCTACTAAAATGATGTCGTAAGGAATTGGTGAGATCGCTTTAGCTAGAATCTCTGCGTTGGTCCATTCATCTGTGTTTTCCAGGGCAGGATCACTGACTAAAACGGCTTTGTCAGCACCCATGGCCAAGGAGGTACGGAGTGCTTCTTGGCCCCGCGCGCCACCCATAGTGACAACGGTTACTTCACCGCCAAATTTTGTTTTGAGACGGATTCCCTCTTCAATGGCATATTCGTCGTAAGGGTTAATAATCAAATTTACCCCAGTGGCATCGATCTTACCACTACCATCAAGTACGATTTTAGCCTCAGTATCAAAAGTTTGTTTGATATAGACGACAATATTCACGCTATTTCCCCCTTAAGAATGTGACTACTGATTACAACGCATTGATTTTCATTGTTGCCATAGTACTTTCAGTAATTTTCGCATTCCGCATTTACGCGCTCTACTGGGTAACGGTGGATTAACCGATGCCGTGGATCCAAACGGCCTGAATGGGTTACCCACATTACAGTCTCGGAAGCGAAAATTTACTATTGCGGATGCCTTGGAAGGTCTTCCTTTTAGTTTAGAATAGACGTTCGGGATTACCGCATTAATTCAGAGGTTTCCTCGAACCAACCTTATAACATCTTCATACGCATAAAAAATATTACATCAAAACTCTTTCAAATTCCGAGCAATACTCATTAATCTAAACGTAACAAAATGCACAAGGTATTCAAAACTAATCTTCTCCACGAAGTAAGACTAGCACTGAGGGCCTAATAAGTCAATATGACTCTAATTAATATATCATATTGCGAAATCGTTCAATAATAATTTTCTATCACCAATTTACTTTAGCGAAGCACCTTTTGAAAAATGGTGCTTCGCTAAGAATCAATTATACGGTGATTTCAATAATGTACTATCCTTTGAGAATGTTAGCCGCAATGACAACGCGTTGGATCTCACTGGTTCCTTCATAAATTTCAGTAATTTTGGCATCCCGCATCATGCGCTCAACCGGGTAATCGCGTGTATAACCATATCCACCGTGAAGTTGAACTGCCATTGTGGTTACAGCCATTGCAGTCTCGGAAGCAAATAATTTAGCCATTGCGGATGCCTTTCCTACGGGCTTATGCTGTGATGCCAAATAAGCGGCTTGATAGACGAGGAGACGAGCTGCTTCAATTTGTGTCGCCATGTCTGCTAGCTTAAATTGAGTGTTTTGTAATGCAGAAATAGGTTTACCAAACTGAACTCTTTCCTTGGTGTATTTTAGGGCTTGTTCATAAGCGCCTTGGGCAATCCCCAATGCTTGTGAAGCAATACCGATTCTACCAAAATCGAGTGTTTGCATTGCAACTTTAAAACCTTGCCCTTCTTGACCAAGCAGGTTTTCCGCAGGAATACGGCAATCTTCAAAAACTAATTCATAGGTTGCCGAAGAACGGATCCCCATCTTTTTCTCTTTTTTACCGAAGGAGAATCCAGGCGTTCCTTTTTCCAGAATGAAGGCGGCTATTCCTTTATTTCCTTTGGTCTTATCCATTTGAGCAGTTACTATATATGTGTCAGCGTAATAGCCGTTAGTGATGAAGCATTTACTGCCATTTAAAACGTATTCATTTCCATCACGTACAGCAGTTGTACGTGTCCCTGAAGCATCTGAACCAGCCATAGCCTCTGTCAGGCCGAAAGCACCGAGTTTTTCGCCAGTAGCCAGTGGAGTTAAGTATTTCTTCTTTTGCTCTTCTGTGCCAAACATAGCAATAGGATTAGCACATAAACTAGCATGCGCAGAAATGGTAACGCCGACGGATGCGTCAACACGAGACAGTTCCTCTACAGTGATAGCATAAGAGATGTAGTCAGCTCCTACACCGCCATACTCTTCAGGGAAGGTAACCCCAGCGAGGCCCAGCTCACCGCATTTTTTCCATATATCTACTGAAAATTCTTCGTGTTCATCGCGTTCTTCCGCTCCTGCAGCACACTCATTCTCAGCAAAATCGCGAACCATTTTACGCATCATGATGTGGTCTTCTGTTAAATCAAAAATCATTCTAAATACACCCTCTCTTTTTTAACTTCACTTCAACATTACTTCTATACCTTTCCACCGAGATCCAATATTCGAATTAGATTTCGAGGTTGGGGTTCTAAGAATAGATATTATCGGCCTTCAAAAACCGGTTTACGCTTTTCAACGAAAGCAGTACAGCCCTCTGTTTGATCTTGCGTACTAAAAGTTAGTCCGAAAACCTCAGATTCGTAGGCCTGCGCGCTGTCAAGGTCCATATTAATACCACGCTGGATAGCGCTCTTACTTAGTTGGACTGCAGCTGGTGCCCGTCCTGCGATTTTTTTTGCAAGCTTGTGAGCTTCTTCCATAAGGTTGTCTATTGCATAGACACGATTCACTAATCCAATACGATAAGCTTCCTGGGCATCAATTATGTCTCCAGTAAAAAGCAACTCGCTAGCAAGACCTGTACCTACTATACGAGGTAAACGTTGAGTTCCTCCAAATCCAGCCGTTAGCCCAAGAGTTACTTCAGGTTGGCCAAACTTTGCATTTTCACTTGCTAAACGTATATCACATGACATGGCTAACTCACATCCACCGCCCAAGGCAAATCCGTTGATTGCTGCGATCACTGGTTGAGGCAAAAGCTCAAGCTTCCGGAAGGTTGCTTGCCCTAATTGCCCAAAACGTCGCCCTTCCAAAGAGTTGAAATCTTTCATCTGAGAAATATCTGCACCAGCTATAAAAGCCTTCTCACCACTTCCTGTGATAATAACTACTTTAACATTGGAATCCCTGCCTAGCTCATCGAGCACTATGGACAGTTCAGCCAAAGTATCACTATTCAATGCATTTAATGCTTTAGGACGATTGATAGTCAGTACAGCGATAGCGCCGCTCTTTTCAAGTAGAAGGTTTGTATACTCCACGATTGGTCCTCCTCGTTTAACGAATCTCTTCAATGAGTGTGATACTTCTTGGGGAGGGGGCGCCTATTTAAGCTTGTATCATACTTATTTCGTGTGACTAGATTTATGCTTCGTATTTATAAAAACCACGACCGGATTTTCGTCCAAGCCAACCCGCTTTTACATATTTGCGGAGCAACGGACATGGGCGATACTTATCGCCGAGTCCCTCATGAAGAACCTCCATGATAGATAAAACGGTGTCTAGACCGATTAAATCAGCTAATGCTAAAGGACCCATTGGATGATTCATACCCAATTTCATAACATTATCAATCGCCTCAACTGTTGCAATCCCCTCGTTGAGCGTATAAACTGCCTCGTTGAGCATAGGAATTAAAACCCGATTAGCAACAAATCCAGGGGCATCATTAACTTCGACAGGTGTTTTGCCCATTTTTTGACTGAGAGTTTCGATAGTCTTATACACTTCATCACTAGTGGCCAGACCACGAATAACCTCAACGAGCTTCATTACAGGAACGGGATTCATAAAGTGCATCCCGATCACTCTATCCGGTCGTTTTGTAAAAGCACCGATCTCAGTAATTGGTAACGAAGAAGTATTTGTCGACAGAATCGTATGTTGTGGACATATGACGTCTAATTGTGAGAAAACTTGGGCTTTAATAGCCATATTTTCTACTGCCGCTTCAATAACCAAATCAGCAGATACAGCATCTTGAAGAGAAGTTGATTTAGTAATTCGCCCTAAGATAGCCCCTTTTTCACTTGCTTCAAGCTTCCCTTTTTCGACACTACGACTGAGATTCTTTTCAATAATTCCGAGGCCACGAGATACAAATTCCTCTTTTATGTCATTTAAAATGACAGAGTAGCCCGCTTGGGCAGCAACCTGGGCGATTCCGCCACCCATCTGTCCAGCTCCAATGACCATGATTGTCTTCACGCTTACTCCTCCTTATTTTTATGGAATTACAACCCCGTTTTCGGAATTTGTAATCTATTGACTATTATCTTGCAATTCCTGTGCCAGTGATAATTCAGTAGATTCGGAATCTTCCGTTTATCGTCAATACCAGTCGGTACAAGCTTTTTCCATGATTGATCCTGAAAAACATAGATCTATAGGATGTCCACGAAAGTAGACACAATTTTTAGATACGGACCTCTATTTGTCTTACATCCCGAATTAATTTGTGTGTCAACAAATGGACGCATGTATACGTTTGTTGACACACAAATTAATTTTATAAAATACCAATCTTTCCTTAATTTGTATTATACAATAGCTTTGTATATAGATTGTTATAAATGATGCTTTTTAAGTTTCTTATATAAACCTGCCCTAGATAAACCAAGGGTTTTAGCCGCCTCCACTTTATTCCCTTTTGATATATCAAGGGCATATATAAGAGCCTCTTTTTCTACTTCATTAAGAATATGTTCCAATGACCCTGTGGCAAAAGTACGCGTTTCGCTCCCAGACAATATTTGTAAATAGTTTGGTAAGTGTTTTAGCTGAATTTCTGAGCCATCTACCATGTTGAAGGCCCTTTCAATAATATTTTCAAGCTCACGGATGTTACCAGGCCAACAATGTTTCATAAGGACGTTTTTCGTCTCTACGGATACTCCTGTCACATATTGTGCAAACTGAAGATTAAATTTCTTCAAGAATGTTCCAATTAAAGCTTCAATGTCATCCCGCCTTTCTCTTAAAGGCGGGATATTCAAGGTCACTACGTTTAAGCGATAATAAAGGTCCTCACGAAATTGTTTATCGCGAATCATAGCTTCAAGATCACGATTGGTAGCAGCAACGAGTCGTACATCCACTTTACGAGGCTTGCTGCTTCCTAAACGTTCTATTTCCCATTCTTGGATGACACGCAGTAATTTTACTTGCATGGCCATTTCCATATCCCCGATTTCATCAAGAAACAGGGTTCCTCCATCCGCCAACTCGAATTTGCCAATTTGCCCTCCTTTGCGGGCACCAGTAAATGCCCCGTCTTCATACCCGAACAATTCGGACTCAAGTAAGTTTTCAGGTACCGCAGCACAGTTCACTTTAATAAAGGGACCTTGCCAACGAGTACTTTCTGTATGAAGAAGTTGAGCAAATAATTCCTTTCCAGTCCCACTTTCTCCCCTAATGAGAACAGTAGATCCTGACTTAGCAACACGTAGCGTTGTTTGAACTAATGAGTTCATTAAAGGGTTTTTTCCCCTTAAGAGTTCTGATGCCGATATATTCTTCTGTAACATGTTTTTTTTGTAGTAGTCAAGTTCCGAGCGCAACGAATCTACTTTTTTAGCTAATGCATAAAGTTCATTAGGATCCTTGAAAACGACTTTCCCTAAGGCACCCACAATTTGTCCATCTTGAATAATCGGGATTCTGCTTGCGATAATTTCATGTCCATTTAAGTCATGAAGATACCCGTGAACTGAAAGGCCCGTTTCAAGAACATCTGTAAATTTTGGGTTTTCATAGATTTCAGTTATAGGTTTACCGATCAAATCCCCCGGGGATTTGTGAAAGAAATTTGCAAAGGATTGATTGGTCATAGTAACAATTCCTTTTTTATTAACCACAATTAACCCATCATAGGCTGTATTGAGGACAATTTCGAGGATACATTTCAGTTGCTTCGTTTTCTCATGCTCTAAAACAATGCTGTCAAAGAAATTTTGAAGGATGGTAATGTCCTGAAATACGGACACGGCTCCAACTAATTTACCATTTACATAGATTGGTGTTTGACTACTTAATAAAACGCAATTATTAAGCGTCATCTGTTTACTCAATTCTGCAATTCCATTTTCAAAAATTCCGAGTAATTCAGTTTCTGGAAAATGGGTCATTGCAGATTCTCCTATAAGATCCTTAACAGGAATTTTCAATATATTATAAACGGCACGATTAGCGTAAATAATACGACCTTTAGGATCAACTGCAATAATAGCGTTATTAGCATTGTCTAGAATCTCATCAAGGGTGATCGAAATGGTTTGTCCATCCAGTAACATTTGCTAGACCCCCAGCTATTTTTACATTATCCTAAACTGTTCGACTAAAAAGGAAAAATTCCTTCTTGAACTTACGACTTCACGGCTTCTTATTCGACTAGTAAGAATTCTTTTCTCAACGCGTGCTTGGAAACTATATTTATATAAACCGCAAGGACAAGTTAAGGTGCTTCATGAAGGAGTAAAGGCTAGCTACCGCTTAGTTCCACAGATTACTTTAAGAACTTCCTCTTCTCTCACGTACAATGTTATTCAAATGTAGCCAAAGGAACCTGCGCACTCAAGAACTTGAATAATACGAATATTACTTTCCTCATAAAAGAAAGAGTGTGCTATTGCACACTCTTTCTTTTAAAGTTTTTACGAGGTAACGGTTACGGTCTCTGAATATTTCGCTCTTTTTGCGTGTCAAACTCAGTGTAGTGCGGATCTCGAACAGTAACAGGGGATTTAGGTCTCGAAACTTTCTTATGAGCGCCCATATCTAACCTTCCTTTCAAGTCAGAATGTCCAAGCGAACCCGAGAATAGTTTCTCCATAAAGAAATTCAATATGCTATATTTCGATAATGGTGTTCAGTTTCTTAAAAGAAAGGTTAATTTTTTGGATTTCTAGGTCAGATAATGAGCATTGAAGGATATTCACGACTAGGCAACGAATTAGAAATACATGTTGTGCAGACAATTATCTAACAACCATTTAAAAGCAGGAGGATTAACGTGTCAAAAGAGCAACAAATTCGTGAGATTTTAGCACATAAACTATTTTCTGGAAGAATGCCACCTGAATTCGTTGATTTCTGCCTAGCGCATGGCCGAATTCGCCACTATGCTCCCAAGCAATACCTGTATTTCTCAGGTGACGAAGCGAGTACGGTCTATTTCCTCATCGCTGGAAGAATTAGGTTGTATCTAATGGGTGAGTTTTCAGAAAAGATTATTCGCGTACTTAATCCGCCAGTTTTTTTTCCAGAAGTAGTTTTAGACGGTAAACCCTATCCGCATGCGGCGTTATGCATCGAAGAGACAGGAGTTTTGGCACTTGATCGGCAGATCTTTATGCGTTTTATAGAAAATAATCCTACCGTGCTGTGGGTCTTTTATCAGGAACTCGCTTTGGACTTGCGCCGTTCTTACCGTCAAATCAGGAACCTTTCGATTGGCGATGCGCGTTTGCGCTTAGGTGCTAAACTTTTTGCATTAGCCCATGTGCATGGACAGCCATCACCTGACGGAATTATTATTACTATTCCCCTATCCGCAACAGAACTTGCAGGAATGTGCAGTCTTGCTCGCGAATCAGTAAGCCGTATTTTGAGCGAGTTAAAAGGAGTAAAAATTATTGCAATAGATAAGAAGAATATTACGATTATCAGTCTTGAAAATCTGAGTCGTTGGATTCACGATCGTGCAGCTCGTTCGCGCTCTACTATAGACTAGAATTATTTATCGTTCAAGGAAGTGAGTTAACCTTTCTTGTGGATGCCCTTCTTTAATAAAGCGTAGCATAGTATCTATAATCCACGCTACAACTTGCTGATCTGTTGAAACTTGACCTGCGGACTTGCCAAATTTAGGGTGTCGACCTACTCGACCGCCATAGCGCAATGTCCAACCGCTTTCTCCAGAGGTCAGTGTCCCAGAAGGACAGATGCTTTGACAATCTCCACAAGACAGGCACCGTGTATTGTCGATAATTATCCCATTTGGTTTCATAGTTATGGCCCTTTCTAAACAAGATCGGACACAGGCTCCGCACCCTGAACACGGAGAATCAGTAATTCGAGGGAACACATATCCGGAAATACCGAAATCCTTAATATTAGGATGTGAACATCCGTTGGGACATCCAGCCAAACATACCTTAGGCAGATGGTGATGGTGAACAGGAGTAAACTTTTTTTCAAGCGTTTGACGTAAATTTAACTCATTTAAATTCAAAGTCAGTTCTTCAGATAAATCGTGCCAGTGACGGGCTGCTTTCGGACAATTTGGGCGGCAATGCTCAATCTCAAATCCTTTTTGTTGCATAATTGATTCCCCCCAAAGATTAATTGTTTTTTGATCATCTGGGGTAGTATAGCAAAAGTTTCAGTTTTATAGTGTGGATTGAATCACAGTTTTATTTGGTTGTGCTATTAATGCGCGCAAGATTGTTTTCAGATTGTTTAGAGTAGTATTCGATCATTTCTCTCCGGCGAACAATTCCTATAAAAATCTGTTGATCATCAACCACTGGGACAAAATTTTGTTCCACTGCTCTTGAAATTAAGTCCTCCATTTGAGCATCGATCGTGACTGGCAAATTCTGAACATGCTGTTCCACCTCGTTAAGAAAAATGTCCTGGGTATTAAAGAACGTCAATCCAGGTGTATTTTTAAGTTTCCAAAGTAAATCTCCTTCAGTGATCGTTCCAACATATTTTCCCTCGCCATTAATAAGGGGGACTGCAGAGTAACTGTGATACTCCATCCTCTCTAGGGCCTGGCGCATTGTTGCTGTTTCCTTCAAGTATACAATGTCTTTTTTTGGTATGAGAAAAAAGGCTACATTCATTATGATTACGCTCCATTTGCATATTTCTACACCGTTTCAAAACAAAAACAAAATCCCGCAATAAATTGCGGGAAAAGTTTCGATTGGTGCGCCACCCAGGGATCGAACCAGGGACCTGCCGATTAAGAGTCGGATGCTCTACCAGCTGAGCTAGTGGCGCAATAACAACAAAACGTATTATACTCCTAAATGATAGAATGGTCAAGCTCTTCATTATCTACTTTCTAGGTCAGCTGCCAAATTAAGAATAGCTTGGGCATATATTTTAGTTGTTAAGAGTAGGTTGTCGATTGGAATGTATTCATCAGCACAGTGAATCACTTCAGGTTCACCTGGAAAAGTAGGTCCAAAGGCAACGCCTTGGGGGAGAGCTTTAGCATAAGTTCCACCGCCTATAGCAAAAGCAAATGGCTCAAGACCAGTTACATCTGTATAGGCTTTGAGCAGCGATTGAACTAACGCACTTTCTTTTGGAACGTGATGTGCTCCCTGATGGTTTAATACATTAAGCCTAAAGTGTTTACATTGTGCTATTTCTTCGATTGGTTGAAAAACGTCATCCCGTTGATACGTAACTGGGTAACGAATATCAATGACTAAGCGGACCGTATCTGATGACAACTCTAAAATACCCAGGTTGAGCGAAAGCTTACCAGAGGGTTCATCGCTTAGAGCGATGCCAAAACCTTCGCCATGAAATCCATTGCCAGGGTGTGTCAAAATAAATTCGAGAGTGTTTTGTTCTTCCGCATTAAGAGGTAAAGTTCGCAGAAACTGCAAAGCATAAATAATTGCGTTTTTTCCGTCTTGAGGGAGACTACCATGTGCCCCCACTCCCCTAAAGATAAGCTTCGATTCCTGTTCATTATCTTGCCAATTGAGAAGGCCGCTAACCCCTTCTGGAAAAGAGAAGTCACTCAATTTTTGGTTAACAACATCATAAGCTATCCCCTTTAGAGTAACTTCACAAACATCTGGGACGATATTGGCCCGTTCTCCGCCCTGAACTCGGACAATATGAGGAAAAGGGGTCGCCTGGGCTTGACTTAATTCAAGGTGAAGAATTCCCTTTTCTGCATGAATCACCGGAAACTCGGCATCTGGGGCAAACCCTATTTGAGGAACTTCTTCCTTATTGAAATAGTAATCCATATCTGCCCACCCTGATTCTTCATCCGTACCTATAATCAGACGCACTCGCATGTTTAAGGTGATATTGGCATCCTTAATTGCTTTCATAGCAAAAAGAGCCGCTAACGATGGCCCTTTGTCATCTAATGCACCCCGACCGAAGATTTTGCCGTCTTTAATGGTCGCACTATAAGGGGGCACCGACCATCCATCTCCTTCCGGTACAACATCAATATGGCCCAGAATTCCCAGAAGATCCCCCGTGCCCATTTCAATATGACCAGCATACCCATCAACATTTTTAACGGTAAATCCAAATTTCTCTCCCAAACCTAAAGTCCACTCTAAGGCCTCACTGATTCCATGTCCAAAAGGAGCACCCGCGGCGACATCTTTAATATCCTTGACACTCTTAATCTGAATACATGCTTGGGTGGCAGCAATTATGTCTTCTTTCATCAAATCAATCTGTTGGTCAAGACGCATTTTTATCATTCCTTCGTGATTTAATATTTACAACTCATCCAAGCATACCCATATTAAGAAATGAAGTTGCATTAGAGATAAAATAAAATTATACGTGAGCTGTTACGGAGTTAATGGAGAAAACTTAACATCGATACTTGTTCCCTTTGTCACAACTTTTCCAGCCTGTGGTAATTGTTGATTCACCAATCCACTACCCGTAAAGTTAAAGTGTAATTCCGATTTCGTCAGCGTGTCACCAACCTGGCGCATAGTCATGCCCGTCAAGTCCGGAATAACAACTTCCCCCCCCACTGGTGTACGTTCTGGGACTACCGATTTTGGTGATGGTCTTACAGCAGAATCGCTAGGAGCAATGGAAACTGTGCTTTGGGTATCCTTAGCCACAGGAAGGCCGTAGTATTGCAAAGCTCCTTCAATTATGGCTTTAGCCCTTGGTCCCCCCAACGACCCACCTTGATGCCCTTCCGGTGTTTTAGGCGAATCGATAATTATCAGCACAGCAATTTTAGGATCTTCTGCGGGGGCAAAAGCTGCAAATGAAGCAATAAAGTCTGTTGTAGAATATTGCCCAGTTTTAGGATCTACTTTTTGAGCAGTTCCGGTTTTACCTGCCACATTTATACCAGGAATTGCGGCAAGATGTCCCGTTCCATCAGAAACAACTTGTTCGAGGACTTTAGTCATTTGCGAAGCGGTTGCTTTTGAGACTACTTGACGTATAGGAGTCGGTTTTTGTTGTTGAATGAGTTGGCCATCTGGCGTCGTAATTTTATCGACAATATAAGGGCGATAAAGTGTCCCTCCATTGGCAACCGCAGAAATGGCAGATATTAATTGGATCGGTGTGACCGAATTAGCTTGACCAAAAGACATAGTTGCCAAATCAATATCTCGCACTTTGTCTTGTGGAATGAGCAATCCACTTTCTTCACCGGAAATATCAATTCCTGTTTTAGAGCCGAAACCAAAAGCTTTTAAATAAGAATAGAAAGAATTTTTACCTAACTTCATTCCAACTTGGGCCAATACGACATTGGAAGACAACTGCATACCTTGAGTAAATGTAGGGTTACCGTGAGGCTTTTGATCGGAATCCCAGTTTGTAATTATTCGTGGCGGAATTCGTAGGTAGCCAGGATCGGGGAACGTATCATCTGGGCGAATTACCCCTTCTTCCAAAGCGGCTGAACCAGTAACAATCTTAAAGGTTGATCCTGGTTCATAAGACATTCCTATCCCTAGATTACGGCGGGATTCGGGTGTGGCTTTATCATAGTCTGTCGGATCAAACGTGGGACGGGATCCCATCCCTAAAACACGTCCTGTCTTCGGATCAATCGCCAGAATAGTAACACTATTGGCATTAGTGGATTTCTGTGCATCATCAAGTTGTTGCTCGATGAAATATTGAATTGTGGAATCTAATGTTAAGAACACAGAGTTTCCTGGGCTTGAAGGGTCGTTTTGGTGAAGAGCATCCAGGATAGATCGCGCTCTAGTATCCTGTTCCTGGGATTGAAAACCGGGCTTTCCAAACAATATTTTATCATAATAAGATTCCACTCCTTCCACTCCATGTCCGTCTCTATTTACAATTCCAAGTGCTGAGGCGGCAAATTCCCCCATAGGATAGACGCGTTTTTCTTCTTCATTGAGAGCAACACCGGGAATTTTCAGGGCCATAATCTCATCTGCTTTTTGAATATCTACTTGATGTGCAATGCTAATCCATGATAAATCTTTGTTTAGTTTATTAAAAATATCTTGTGTATTTATTCCTAAGATACCGCCAAGTTGCTTAGCTATGTCTTCTTTAGTACTCTTTAATTTCTTTTGAGTAATCAAATCACTCAACGTTTTCGGGTCCGCATAAATTTCTTTAACCGGAATGCTCTGAGCTAAGACATTGCCTTGGGCATCAAAGATAGAGCCTCTATCTGGTCGAATGCTCTGATCCGTCGTTCGACGTTCAATCCCTTTGGCTTTGAGATCTGAAGCTTGTACTATTTGAAGGGTCACGAGCCTCCCAAACACCACAAGAATCACGCCCAACAATAGATATTGGACCCATCGATCGCGTGAAAAATAACTAATTGCTCGTTTATTTTTCCTCAAGAGCATCCCCTCTTTTCTCCATTAATATTATATAACATTTAACGACGAGGTTCCTAGTCCTTTTTTAAGTAAAGGTGATCTAAATCCTTTTGCACGCTTCTTCTTAGTGAATCATACAATAATAAAAAAGACGAAAGGAGACTTGAGATATGAATAGCCCTCAAGAAATTGCCACTCGAATTACCATGGCATGGCTAAATGCCTTTGCGACCGTCACAAAAGAGTTAGGTCATGTGGATCAACATATTCCAACTCCCCAAGAAGTTAGTGAATTTTTTATTGAAATACACCACACAGCGCAAAAAACTAATACTTAACCTAAGTCTACTTTCACTAAAATTGTTCAATTTGGAAAATCTCATAATAAGAGCTTCCGCTTTCTTAACTAACGATGGCAATTTTTATAAGCCACCTCGCTAAGAAATCGCAAGCTCTTGATTGTATTTTGTCCTTTGAAGGGGGAAAAATATGCTAAGATAATGAGGTATTTTTATGAAAATTTGGTACACCATAGGCATTATCGTACTACTGTATCACTTCAAAGGTGCTAGTTTGGAAAAAAGAACACTTATAATTGTTCCGGTAAGCAGTCCACCCAGATGGGCATAGTTATCAATACCTGGCTGGATAAAACCGAATCCTAAATTTACAACAATTACAACCATCAGATTCATCCCTAAGCCAGATTTCCATAGATAGGGCCGTTTAAAACAATAATACAGTAGCGAACCCAAAAGGCCAAAAATTGCCCCAGAGGCTCCTGCAGAAAGAGCAGAAGAAAACAGAAAACTTGCAATGGATCCTCCAATGCCACTAAATATATAGATCATCAAGAATCTTCGATGCCCAAAACTCTCTTCGGTCAAGGGACCCAATGACCACAAAGCATAAAGGTTAAAGAAGAGATGCATTGCACCAATATGAATAAAATTGCTCGTGAGAAAACGCCAAATCTCACCTGCTCGAATCAGGGTATTGACTTTAGCACCAAAAGCGATAAGAACACGTTGATCTGTCGATCCACCAGCAAAAGTCATAAGCAGAAAAACCGCAATGTTAATGCCCAATACGAAATACGTAAAAAAGGGGATGAACGTTTTTTTTAGTTCTAACTGTCCTATAATCTCCGACTTTCCACTCGCAAGTTGCTTTAACCACCGAGGTATCATCTGATCGTTGGTCGGAGGATACGGAAATAGATTCCCTCGTTGTGTATCCCAGTACCAAAGCTGTATATCATAGAAACGATGCTGCCTCAAGTGTGAAGAATCAACTCCTTCAAGGCAAAAAACAATAACGTCCCACTTGCGAATGTCAACAAACTCAAAAATCCATGGTTCAAAATCTTGAGGAAGTTCATTGAAATTACCGAATAAAAGCCCATGTGTCTGTGCCTCGTGCGTGGCGCAAACCCAGCTATTTTCTAGTTTAACTAGCGTCCATCCTGATTGTATGAGGTTTTTAGTTATTTGTTCAAGCACGTTATCACCTCTAGTTTTAGATCTTTTCTAAAACCCCTCGCAAAAACTCGGAAATAATGTAATCCTTTTCTTGTGTCAAAACTCAAAGTTGAGATGCTCATACATAAATAAGATCGGCTCTCTTTCGAGTACAGAGATCCTGTAGAAATGGTGAATTCTCTTACTAAATAGGGTTTAAACTTCCTGAACGGAGACCCATTAGGTCTAGTGTTACAAATCGAAAGCCGATTGTTTGCAAGGGAGTCGCGATTTCTGAATGTTCCTGAACTATTTTTAAAAAATGATTTATAGGAACCTCTATACGGGCTATATCTCCATGTACCCTTACCCTGCATTCTGTGTAGCCTTTCTGATAAAGAACAGCTTCAGCCTGTGCAATACGTTGAAGTAATTCTGCAGTGATAGAATCTCCAAAAGGTACTCGCGATGCTAGACAAGCCATGGAAGGCTTATTCCACGTGGGTAAATTTCGGCGTTCAGATAGAACACGGATTTCCGCTTTAGTAAGGCCCACTTCTAGTAGCGGGCTAAGGATCCCTAACTCTTCAAGCGCTATCCGCCCAGGACGATAGTCCGTGGAGTCCGAAGCGTTAGTACCCTCGATAACCGTCGAGTAACCAAATGTTTTACTAAAACACTGAAAAGTCTCGAAAAGTATCTTTTTACAAAAATAACAGCGATCAGGCGGATTCTTACGAAACGCTTCTAACGCCAAGATATCCAAGTCAAGAACTTCTACTGGAAAATGAAGACTATCCACAAGAGCTAGAGCTTCCTTTTCTTCCTGAGGAGAAATCATAGGACCCCTCGCTAAAACGGCCTTACAATTTTGGCCTAAGGATTCGTGAGCAATTGCCAAAAGGTAAGTAGAATCCACTCCGCCGGAAAAGGCAACCAAGACTTTTTTGAAGGACTTTATCACCTTAATGAGATATGCCTCTTTTCTAAGGGCATCTTCTAGCAGTTTTATATTTTGTATGTTTTATCACTTCTTTCGTCCTAATTCTATCCATTCGTTGTATGGTTGTCAAAGAAGATCTGCCCCCATGGGCATTATACTTTGACATGAAAATCAAAGAGCAGAGGTGGCATAAAAGCCTACCCTGCTCTTTATCTACTTCGACTAGTTTAAAGGTTATAAAGACAGACACTTAGCCGTTTTTCCACGAAACTCCAAATCCACCTCTAGGGTATTTCCAGTTAATGTTACCAAACGGACAGCCTATGAGGCATG
>NZ_SPQR01000018.1 GCF_004766055.1 Desulfosporosinus sp. Sb-LF
GTCGGCGTCCTCCATTCCGGAAGTGCTTCATTCTTGATATAAACCATTCCCAAGTTATAAACTGCACGGTTGCCCGTGTGGATATTTTGGTGATCAGGGAAGAGTGTGCCATTGTACACCTATGCAAATCCAAAATTATCGTGGCAAGATCTCCGGTCCACTTTTAGATCGGTTTGATTTACATGTCGAGGTTCCAAGGCTGAATTATTCTGAGTTAAAAGACGGGGATGGGAATGAGTCTTCCATTGTAGTCAGGGATCGAGTTATGGCAGCCCGTCAGAGACAATGGGCTCGACTAGGACCAGCAAAAACGAATGCTGAAATGACGGCTAAGGAAACCAAAGAATTTACTAAGTTGACACCAAGTGGAGAGTCCCTCTTACAGAAGATTTTTGATAGCCAACATCTTAGTGCCCGCTCCCACGATCGGATTTTAAGGGTTTCCCGAACGATTGCTGATTTAGGCGGTTGCTCAGACATTCTTCCAGAGCATCTAGCTGAAGCAATACAGTATCGTGCTTTGGATAAACGGTTACAAGTATAGCATAATCTACGAACTAAGAGAGCATCCTAAACTGGTCAATACAAACGCGGAGGTGAAAGGAAATGTCGCTAGTTCCTAAAGAACCATTGCGAATGTTGGATCCTTTTTGGAACGAGATGGATCGGTTTATTCGAAAAGGTAAAGAAGAGCTAACTAATGGGCCATTTCGAGTGGATATCGAGGAAACCCAGTCAAAGGTGATGGTGACTGTCGAAATTCCGGGAATTGAGAAATCAGAGGATTTAACTATTGCCTTGGATGAAAATCGACTGATGATTGAGGGAGAAATTCGAAAAATTGCCCACGAAGATGAAAGCTTTGCTCGACACTCAGAACGGTATTATGGGAAATTTTCAAGGGTGTTGACTCTCCCTGCATTGGTCAAGACTGATGGCGCTCACGCGGGTTATCGTAATGGGCTTTTGACGCTAAGTTTTTTAAAGGATGATCATCCAGCAGCACGCTCTATCGAGGTAGATTTTCACTAACAGTTCAGTTAAGCAAGAGAAATTAATGAAGCAAGCAACAAAAGAGAGAGCGAAGGTCGACCTTGTTTTGGAGACCCTCGCTTTTGAATATTTATGCAATATTTTTCAATTACTAGAATTACTCTTAAGTCGGAAATGCTCACACTTTGGCAGGTGCGAGTATTATATTAAACGATATATGGAACGCTTAGTTAAAATAAAGGTGTAACAAACTTGAAAACAAGTTTGTTACACCTTTGGTAAAATTTGTTTACAGTTTGACTAACGATTTACGTCATGTTACTCCCAGGGAGATTACGCTCCGCCAGTTCGATAGCCATTTTCACCATGTTACCACAGTCCCTTGAAGAAACTCCTCCAAATCCTTCTTGTTGAAGGGTCCCTGCAAAACCTAACTCTTGAGCAATTTGTTCTTTTAACTGGTAAGACATAATGCTATTTCGTCGTCTTGACATGTGGAATCCTCCCTTCGAATGGTAGTTTCTTTCAACAATACTGTTGATGAAAGTGTTATTAGTATAACTTTTTATTGGGACAGTATGTAATGGAGTCGCGAATTTTGATGGAAAATAAGGAATAAATAACTGTTTTTAAATGAATAATGTATTACGTGAGAAAACACTTGACTTCATAGAGCGGACATTCTATAATCTCAATCAATACTACATTAATAATGCGATGATGGAAAAGTCCAATGTACGGATTCTAAGAGAACCGACGGTTGGTGCGAGTCGGTGAATCAAACATGGGATTCCATTCCGGAGTATCCGATGATGAATCGTGACGGGTTTCGCCCGATACAGCGTGTTAAAGTTGGCTTTTAAAGCAACATGGGTGGCAACGCGGGATAACCTCTCGTCCCTTTTAGGGACGAGGGGTTTTTATAATTTGGCGTGACTTGTTGTTCTTATGGTCTAAACTGGGTGGCACCGCGGAAATTCCCGCCCCAAGAGATTGGGGTGGGTTTTGTATTTTTTAGGGCAGAGAAGGGTGGAGGAGGATGTTTTAGAACGGCTAAAGTGTGCATTTGAATGTTTAGGAAATGGATGGATTTACGTGGGATGAAGTATCCCAAGAAAACATGATGGAGGGGTAACAATGAAAATTCTTGTTAGCGATAAAGTTTCAGATCAAGGGGTCGAGATATTACGACAAACACACGAGGTTGATGTTAAGCACAACTTGACCCCAGAAGAACTTATAGCTACTATTCCACAATATGATGCCTTGGTTGTCCGCAGTGAGACGAAAGCCACGAGAGCAGTGATCGAGGCAGCAGTGAATCTCAAGGTGATTGGACGGGCCGGCGTCGGGGTGGATAACATCGATATCCAAGCGGCTACAGAAAAAGGAATTATGGTTATTAATGCACCAGATGGAAACACGATTGCCGCCGCAGAACACACTATGGCCATGATGCTCTCTCTAGCCCGGAACGTCCCGCAAGCACACCGTTCTATGAAAGAGGGAAAATGGGAGCGTAGTAAATTTATGGGTGTAGAAATGCGGGGAAAAACATTAGGGGTTATCGGGCTAGGGCGCATTGGCACCGGCGTTGCCAAACGAGCACTCTCTTTCGAGATGAAAGTTTTGGCGTATGACCCGTTTATCAGTGAGGAAAAGGCTGAAGATTTAGGAATTGAGCTAGCCGAACTGGATCTGATTTTTGCTCAGGCGGACTTTATCACCCTCCATATGCCCCTTACAGCAGAAACTAAGCATCTATTAAATGAAGGGGCTTTCGCGAAAATGAAAAAAGGGGTTCGTATTGTTCAATGTGCGAGAGGTGGCTTGATTGATGAAATTGCCTTAGTTAAGGCTATCGAGGCAGGAGTTGTGGCTGGAGCTGCTGTAGATGTTTTTGAAAAGGAACCAGTTGTTGCAGATAATGCTCTTTTGAAGTTGGAAAATGTCATCATGACACCGCACCTAGGGGCTTCAACGAAAGAAGCACAGGTTGGAGTTGCAGTTGATGTGGCGGCAGGGGTATTGGCTGCTCTCAATGATGAGCCAGTGACTACAGCCGTCAACATGCCGCCTATTCCCCAGGGAGTTATGCAGTTGATCAAACCTTACTTTCAGCTTGTCGAGAAGATGGGTACGTTGGCAGTTTATCTATCGGATGGGCGAATTCAGACGATTGAAGTGGAGTACAAAGGGGAGATCAGTGAGGTTGACAGTAAGATGTTGACAATTGCTACTCTGAAGGGGGTCTTAAACCCTATCCTTCAAGAATCTGTCAACTATATTAATGCCCCAACTGTGGCAAAATCCCGGGGTATTAAAGTTCGAGAAGTAAAAAGCCAAGAGACTGAGCATTTTGCTAATCTAATCAGTGTACGTCTCCGAACAGATAAAGGAGAGCATCGGGTAGCGGGCACACTTTTTGGTGAAGAAGCTAGGATTGTTATGATCGATGGGTATCGTGTGGATGTAACTCCCAGAGGATTGCTACTCATTGTTCCTCATAACGACCATCCAGGAATCATCGGCGCTGTGGGAAGTTTGTTGGGAGAAAAGAAGATTAATATTATGAGCATGCAGGTTGTGCGAACGGAGGAAATGGGCAAAAGTATTATGTTTTTAGAGGTTGAATCCGATATCTGTAATGATTCATTGTTAAAAATCAAGGCGTTGAATGGAATATTCGGTGCCAAGCTGGTGAATTTCGATGGTCAATGAAAGGCCAGAGCAGGATCTTGAGATAAAGGTAAACGAGAGGAAATCGTCGATGACGAGATTCATCTTGGTACGGCACGGTGAAACCATTTGGAACCACGAAGGGAGATATCAGGGGCAAATCGATACACCGCTTAGCCCAGTAGGGCTCAAGCAGGGAAAGCTTGTGGCTGAAGCCTTAAAAGATGTGCCTATAGATGTGGTGTATGCCAGTCCCTTATCACGATCCTATGATACTGCCGTGATGTGTGCGAATTTCCATGGACTTAACGTTACACAAGATGAACGGTTACTGGAAATCAATCATGGAAAATGGGAGGGTCTTTATGCCAGTGAAATTGAAGCCCTCTATCCAGATCTTTTGAAGCGCTGGCGGACCACGGTAGTTGATGTTCAGATGCCGGAAGGGGAAAACATCGAGGATGTCCGCAAGCGGGCCATGACAGCATTCCAGGAATACGCAGAAAGGCATCAAGGGCAAACCGTCTTGGTAGTCGCGCATGATGCAGTAAACAAAGCCGTTCTCTGTGATATTCTGGAGATTGAGCAGAACCATTTTTGGCAGATGAAGCAAGACAACACATGTATTAATGTCTTTGAATATGATAGTGCAAAATGGCGTTTAGTCCTTATGAATTCCACCGTCCATCTTGGTTTTCTTTTTAGTGGGATTGAACAAAAGGGGTTGTGATTTAATCTGAAGAAGTCCTTCATCAGGCTATCGATGAGGACTTCTTCCTGCGTTGGCTTTTATTTAGAAAGGAGATATAATGTGAGAAAAAAGTAACGGGGTGAACCCTTTTGCCATTATTATTTGGAACTGCTGGAGTCCCGCTTTCCTCAACGGATCGATCCAGTGAAGGTGGGGTACGTCGTATTCAAGAGCTGAAGTTAGATGCCATGGAATTAGAATTTGTCCAGGGCGTGCGCATGGGAGAAGAGAAAGCGAGAAAAATTGGCGCTGTTGCAAAAGAGGAAGGGATTTCCTTAAGCTGTCATGGCCCTTACTATATTAATCTCAATTCTCGTGAGCCAGAGAAAATTACGGCAAGTCGGGATCGCATCATTCATACGGCGCGCATATCGCAAATCCTCGGAGTGCGGAGCGTTATCTTTCATCCTGCCTTTAATCATGATAATTCGTCAGAAGTGGTCTTGGAACGAGTCGTTCGAGAACTCACTATCGTCCGAGAAACGCTCGACGCGGAGGGTATTGATGTTATTCTTCGCCCGGAAACGACGGGTAAGGGGACTCAATTCGGGGATTTGGCGGAAACGATTCGAATTGCCCAAGAGGTCCCTGGGGTTTTGCCATGCATAGACTTTAGTCATCTTCATGCACGGACCAATGGACGGTACAATTCGTATGACGAATTTTGTGCGATCCTCAATGAAACCGCCGAGGGGCTGGGGGATCGTTGGGTGAAAAATGTTCATTTTCATATTTCAGGCATTGAGTATGGACTAAAGGGCGAAAAACGGCATCTTGTCTTAAGGGAGTCCGACTTGCGTTTTGAAGAGTTAATGAAAGCGTGTCATACCTTTGGGGTGGAAGGGTTGGCTATTTGCGAAAGCCCGAACTTAGAAGAAGATGCTCTACTGTTACAACAGACATATCAGGCGCTCGGGTAGGTTACCCCCTCAAACTTTTTCTGAAATAGGAGGCTCTTTCTCTCAATAAGTGGAATATACTGGTAGTTCATACTGGGAGAAAGGAGTTGATCCTGTGGATGAACCTTTAAGATTAGGGTTTGGGCCATATTCTTTAAATCCATATGCCAATCCAAATCAGAATTTCAAACTTAATGTTTCTCAACCTAACAACTATAAATATTCTTGTAAAAGAGAACAGTTAAAGCCCTTTGCCAAATGCGTAGGATCTTTTACGGTTTGGTTATTAGCCCCCGCGGGAATTGGAATAATAGAGCGTCACTGTTAGCCTTTGGTTAACATGGCGAAGATGGGTCTGATCAAAGGCCTAGCCAAAAGGGTATAGGAGCCACAGTAATCTATATTAATCCTATATGTAAAAATTCTAATTTAAGCTTTGTTCCAGACCTTAAAACTGGACAAAGTTTTTTGCTTTTCATGGGATACATTAATGGTCGAAGTCTTATTTGGATTGAAAACTCATTTGATGTTCACAATAAGAGGGGGAGGAATGTTAAATGCATACATTATGGAAAGGATCCATCAGTTTTGGTTTAATTAATGTACCTGTGAAAATGCATGCTGCCACAGAATCTCAAGAGTTTCAATTTAATTATCTCCATAAAGACTGCCATCATCGGATTCGGTCAATCCGGAAATGTCCCACTTGTGATTTAGAGGTTGATACGGCAGATTTAGTTAAGGGATATGAGTATGAAAAGGATCGGTATGTCGTACTTGACGATGGAGATCTTGCATCTTTGGAGCAACCTATGAGTCGATCAATTGATATTCTTGATTTTATAGAGTTAAAGGAAATAGATCCGATCTATTATCAAAAATCTTATTACCTTTCACCAGAAGAAACTGCCCAGAAGGCCTATCGATTGCTTTGTCGGGCAATGGAAGACAGTGGTAAGGTCGCTTTGGCACGTGTCACTATGCGCTCAAAACAGCATCTAGCCTGTCTACGTGTTTTTGAAGAAGGACTGGTTATGGAAACGATGCATTATCCTAAAGAAATTCGCCATATGGATGTAGCTTGGGATCGTGTTGTTTTGACGGACACAGAATTGGCCATGGCTCGTCAATTAATTGATAATTTAGTTCGTCCGTTCGAACCGGAGAAATATCGAGATGAATATCGTGAACAACTAGTGCAATTAATTGAAAGTAAAGTAACTGGAGAAACCCACAAAGTGGAATCTCCAGTAAAAGGAAGCAAAGTGGTCGACCTGATGGAAGCTTTGCGTACAAGTATTGCCATGACAGAAAAGGAAAAGGGGAAATTAAAGGTTAAGGATTCAGCAGTACGGGCTAAAGGCAAAGAGATGGACAGAAAAAAAGAAAAGGGCAAAGATGAAGAAGAGGGTATTGGAGAAAAACCAAAATCTTCTTTGACCCCCCGGAAACGGACAACCACTCGTGCTAAGGAAGCATAGGCATGGATGAACTACAATTTCCAATTAGAGTTATGGAGCCGAAGCGTATTGAGAAACTCCCCGTGGGTGAGTATTTGTATCAAGTAAAATGGGATGGAATGCGATGGGTCGCTTACAAATCCGAACAGGAGATACTATTTCAGACAAAGAGCCAGAAGGTATTTAGGGCACGCGTTATGGCTCGGCGAAATTTTAAATGAGTTAAAACTTAAGTTCCTTGTCAAAACCTCAGGCTCGACTGGGGTTCATATATTACTACCATTGGACGACAGCTTTACCTATGCAGAGGTTCAAAAAACAGCTCAAAGGCCAGAATCCTGCACGCTGGAACGAAGTGTCAAGAACCGTCAAGGGAAGGTTTATCTCGATTATCTTCAAAACGGTAGGGGGAGAACGATGGCAGGCATTTACAGTGTTCGCCCGACACGGTTAGGACACATCTCTACCCCCCTTCTTTGGGAGGAAGTTGTTCAAGGGATTAATCCCGATGATTTCCATGTGCGTTCTTTCCGTGCACGGCTAAAAAAAGTTGGAGATCTGAGTACAATGATGAGTCATGAGAACGATTTTTCATCAATTCTACACTATTTCACTTGAAACAATGAGATTCGACATTTTTTGACGCAGGAGAAGCGCTCGTTTGTCCCGAAAAGGAGGGCAGAGGAGAGTGTGCATCATGGAGATGGAAGAGGAAAAGATAGTTCGCGCGGCATTTCGCACGATTTCAGGCGTTGGAAGCCAACGTTTACGTCAGCTTATAGCTTACTTTGGAAGTGCCGTAAAGGCCTGGGAGGCTTCGTCTAGGAGTTATCTTGAGATCCCTACCCAAGATAAATGGATTAGGGATGTTTTGAAGGAACGACAAACTATTGAGCCGGTTAAGATTCGGGATAATCTGGGCAAACAGGGGATACGAATGATTACACCAGATGAACCAGGTTATCCGTCGTTACTAGCAGAGTTAGCGGATGCACCTCCGCTTCTTTATTATCGAGGGCATCTCAAAGGGAATTCAGAAGTGTTGGCCATTGTGGGCTCGCGACAAGCGACTGCTTATGGTAAATCAGCGGCAAAAGCATTGGCGCGAGATGCCGTGGCAAGAGAAATCGTTATTGCCAGTGGTCTTGCTCGAGGGATTGACACAGCTGCCCATCAAGGAGCTCTTGATAGCGGTGGGGTGACTTGGGCTTTTCTCGGGTGTGGTCTTGACAGAATTTATCCTGCGGAAAACCAGCGCCTTGCAGAAGACATTCTAGAAAAGGGCGCATTAATTAGTGAATTTGCACCGGGTTCCCCTCCGAATGCGGCACATTTCCCAGCTCGTAATCGTTTGATTAGCGGGTGTTCTCGTGGGGTTGTGGTTGTAGAAGCTGCAGAAAGAAGCGGGGCGTTGATCACGGTTGATTTCGCTTTGGAACAAGGACGAGAAGTATTTGCTGTTCCAGGGCCAATTTTCAGTCCTATGAGTCGGGGTCCTCATCATTTACTACGTCAAGGAGCAAAAATCGTGGAGGGGATCGAAGACATCTGTAACGAATTACCTAAATGGTCGATACATGTAGACCGAAATTCGTTGACCAAAGAACCTCTCTCGGAAGAATTGGAGTTTCCTGTTGGTATAGAACATAACTTAATTCTTCAGCAGTTAAGTGATGTTCCACTTCATATCGATCAAATCGCAATTCACTCGACAATGCCCGTATCAAGTATTTCATTAGCCCTATTGGAACTCCAGTTAGGCGGAAAAATTACACAATTACCGGGACAACATTATGTATTAGCCCGAGAGTGCTAGACATACTATGGAAAAAACGTTAAGATAGGGCTTAGTTTTACCAACATTGACCTAAGTTCTATAAAAATAATTTATTTGTGACGTCTAATTGGATAGTATAGGAGATAAATAGGGATAAGATTAAGTATGAGCTACTGGACGGATTATCCAAAAGGGTTATTGAAAAGTGACTTTTTTGATTTATTTGAGGTGAAAATATGTCTAAAACCCTTGTTATAGTAGAGTCCCCTGCCAAGGCAAAATCAATCAGCAAATTTCTGGGAAGCCGTTACATAGTTAAAGCCTCAATGGGACACTTGAGGGATTTGCCGAAAAGTCAATTGGCCGTAGATTTAGAACATGACTTCGAACCGAAATATATTGCGATTCGTGGGCGAGGAGATTTGATCAAGGAACTACGAGCTGCGACTAAAGGTGCTGATAAAGTGTTCTTGGCCTCTGACCCTGACCGTGAAGGGGAAGCAATAGCTTGGCATCTCTCTCATTTATTGGGACTTGCCCTGGATGATAAGAATCGCATTGAATTTCACGAAATTACCAAACAAGCCATACAGGCGGCAATAAAGCACCCTCGTCAGATTGATCGGGATAGGGTGGATGCCCAGCAAGCCCGCCGAATATTGGATCGTTTAGTGGGCTATCAATTAAGCCCTTTGCTCTGGCGCAAAATCAAGAAAGGGTTAAGTGCTGGACGAGTTCAATCCGTGGCGGTCCGCTTAGTCGATGACAGGGAAGAGCAAATTAGGGCTTTCGTTTCGGAAGAGTATTGGACTCTCACGGCTAACCTTCAATCCGCAGGGGGGAAATTTCTTGCAAAGCTTATGAAGAAATCAGGGCAAAAAGTTTCCATTCCCTCTAAAGATGAAATGGATAGGATTATGAGCGAGATCGTGGGAAAAGATTTTCGAGTGACTGATGTTCGTAAAAAAGAACGAAAAAAACTCCCTTCTCCTCCCTTTATAACGAGTAGTCTTCAGCAAGAAGCCCATCGCAAATTAAGTTTCTCTCCGAAACGAACCATGATGTTAGCGCAACAACTGTATGAGGGTCTTGACTTAGGTAAAGAAGGTACCGTCGGTCTTATTACTTACATGCGTACCGATTCCGTAAAGATCGCCGAGGCTGCACAAGCAGAGGCGAAGGAGTGGATTCTGTCACACTTTGGGAACGATTATTACCCTGATGAACCTCGTCAGTTCACCAACAAGGGACGTGCTCAAGAGGCACATGAAGCGATTCGTCCTACTGTAGCATTACGGACTCCTGATTCGCTGAAGGGTGTTTTATCTCGAGATCAATTGCGGTTATATCGTTTGATATGGGAGCGTTTTATTGCGAGTCAAATGAGTGTAGCGGTCACTGATACGTTGACGGTCGATATCAATGTAGGAGACTATTTATTTCGGGCGAATGCATCAACGATTCGTTTTCCAGGATTTTTAGCAGTCTACGAAGAGGGAAAGGATGAAGGTGAGGCAACGGATGAAGAGCAGAGTTCGTTGACGTTATCCGTTTCGCCTGGAGAAAAGCTAGACGTTGTTAAGCTCCTAGATAAGCAGCATTTTACAGAACCGCCCCCGCGATACACAGAGGCATCTCTTGTACGCAAGATGGAGGAAGAAGGAATCGGAAGACCAAGTACCTATGCTCCGACCATCGAAACGATTCAAACAAGGGGCTATGTTGTTAAGGAAGAAAAACAACTAATTCCCACGGAACTTGGAGATATTGTTATTAGCTTACTTAAGGAGTATTTTCCGGACATTTTGAATCTGGAGTTTACGGCTAATTTGGAAGAAAAACTTGATCGGATTGAAGAAGGAATTGCTCCATGGAAGTCCGTGGTTAAAGAGTATTATACACCATTCGCTGTCAACTTGGCTCAAGCTGAAGAGAAGATTGGTAAGGTGAAAATTGAAGATCAGGTCTCGGATGAGATTTGTGAGAACTGTGGACGGAATATGGTGATTAAGATGGGGCGCTACGGTAAGTTCCTGGCCTGTCCAGGGTTTCCGGAGTGTCGAAACACGAAGCCACTCTTTGAAGAAGTGGGTGCTAATTGCCCGAAATGCTCCAAAACACTCGTGGTTCGTCGCTCAAAAAAAGGGCGGAAGTTTTACGGCTGTAGCGGTTATCCTGAGTGTGAGTTTGTTTCATGGGAAATGCCCGCTCCAGACCCTTGTCCGGAGTGTCAGCAATTGATGGTGATTAAATCCTCTAAACGAGAAAAGAAACATGTATGCACGAATCCGGAATGCCGTTTTACTAAAGTGATTGAAGAAGGCTAAATTCGCCTGGTCGTGCATTGAGATAAGGAGCGAATGGATTAATGCAGCATATTACCGTCATCGGCGCAGGACTCGCCGGTTCTGAGGCCGCCTGGCAGCTTGCTGAGCGCGGTGTGATGGTCGACCTATACGAAATGCGCCCGATCAAAACTACCCCGGCACATCATACTGACTGCTTTGCAGAACTTGTTTGTAGTAACTCACTTCGAGGGGCTGGCTTAGAGAATGCAGTGGGGTTATTAAAAGAAGAAATGCGTCGTTTAGGCTCCTTAATTATGAGTGCTGCTGATCATCACGCGGTTCCAGCTGGTGGCGCTTTGGCGGTTGATCGAGTACGGTTTTCCAGCGAGGTTACAGAACGGCTGGAGCAACATCAAAATGTATGTATTCATCGGGAAGAAGTACATTGCCTTCCGCAAGAGGGGATCACCGTGGTGGCCAGTGGCCCATTGACTTCTGATGATCTGGCAAAAGACATCTTGCAGTTAACTGGTGAGGAAGCCTTATCCTTTTATGATGCGGCTGCCCCAATTGTTACTCTCGAATCGGTTAATTTAGACAAGGCCTTTTGGGCTTCACGTTACGATAAGGGAGATGCGGATTATCTAAACTGCCCTATGACTAAGGAAGAGTATGATGCGTTTTATAATGCTTTGCTAGAGGCTGAAGTGGCGGAGGTCCAAGGATTCGAACAGGGTAAGGTTTTTGAGGGCTGCCTGCCAGTTGAAGTAATGGCCAAGCGTGGTCCTCAGACGCTAACATTTGGCCCGTTAAAACCTGTGGGGTTGCTGGATCCCCGAATAGAAAAAAGGTTTTATGCTGTCGTACAGCTTCGTAAGGAAAATCAAGCTGGAACCCTTTTTAATCTAGTGGGTTTTCAAACTCATTTAAAATGGGGGGAACAAAAACGTGTCTTTTCACTAATCCCCGGTTTGGAAAAGGCAGAGTTTGTTCGTTATGGAGTAATGCATCGCAATACGTTTCTAAATGCACCGAAAGTACTTAAAGCAGATTTTAGTTTAAAGACGAAACCATCCCTCTTTTTTGCCGGCCAAATGACGGGGGTCGAGGGATATATTGAGTCTGCAGCCAGCGGGCTTCTAGCTGGCATTAATACTTGGCGGCGGCTGAAGCAGATGGAGACTCTTGTTTTCCCGGCTGAAACGACGTTAGGGGGGCTGGCACGTCATTTGGAGGGTTCTCCTAGTCAAAGTTTTCAACCAATGAATATCAACTTTGGGTTGCTTCCACCTTTAGCAGAACGGATAAGAGACAAACGCGAGAAAAATGCCAAGATTTCAGAACGTGCTTTAGATTCTTTAAGCGAGTTTTGTGCTTGGGAGGATTTGGGGAGGTAAGCTTATGCTGGCTGATGAGGCGTTGAGTCTCTTTGCGGGTCATCAATATTCCCAAAATCGTTCAGAGCATACTGTTATTGCTTATCAAAGTGATCTCGGTCAGTTTCTAAGATTTGCGGCGTTTGAACAAGGGTTTGAAACTGAACGGCTCACGGTGGAATTGATCGATGTTCATATTGTTCGTAGTTTTCTTGGTGTTTTGGCTGAACAAGGATTGGCGAGAAAAAGTATGGCTCGTAAGCTCGCAGCCTTACGATCGTTTTTCAAGTTCTTGTGCCGTAAGGAAATACTTCCAATTAATCCAGTTCAGCGAGTGGCAAGTCCAAAAATAGGACGGAAACTTCCGCACTTTCTTTATCTAGACCAGTTGGAGGGGCTGTTGCGGGCCCCGGATGACACAAACCTTTTAGGTGCACGGGATCAGGTAATTATTGAGCTACTTTATGGCTCCGGGCTGAGGGTTAGTGAACTTGTCAGTTTAAACCGAGAAAATCTCGATTTAGAGAGTAGGCTAATCCGTGTCCTCGGAAAGGGGAGCAAAGAGCGGGTGGTCCCAATGACAAATTATGCTATTCAAGCTATTGAGGTATATCTTGGTATGCGTACAGATAATAATAAAATATTGCTCCTTAATTATCAGGGAACCCGTTTATCGAGCAGGTCTGTTCGGCGAATTTTGGACAAACTGGTTGCGAAGATAAGTTTGGAACAACACGTGAATCCACACATGCTTCGCCATTCATTTGCTACACACTTATTAGATGGCGGTGCTGATCTAAGAAGTGTTCAAGAGTTACTGGGACATCAGAAACTTTCATCGACCCAAATTTATACACATCTCACCCGTGAACGTTTGAAAGAAGTCTATGCCCTCGCTCATCCCCGCGCGAAAGAACGCCCTATGTCTGAGATTCTATGAATTGTCACAAATAGTGGTAAATTATATACAACTAACTTGACACACAGAAAATGCCCTAGTAAACTTCATCTAAGGAGGGTTATCCATGTTTCATGCAACAACTATTGTCGCAGTGAAGAAAGGGGAACATGTAGCCATAGCAGGTGACGGTCAAGTAACCTTTGGCCAGGCAACCGTTATGAAACACAATGCTCGTAAAGTTCGTCGCTTGTTTCAAGGAAAAGTGATTGCTGGGTTTGCCGGATCCGTTGCTGATGCGTTCACGCTCTTTGACAAGTTTGAACAAAAACTTGAAGAGTATCATGGGAATCTTCTGCGGGCGGCTGTAGAACTCGCAAAAGAATGGCGGACAGACAAAATGTTGAGAAACCTCGAAGCACTGCTTTTGGTTGCGGATGCCCAAAACCTTCTGATCTTATCTGGTTCGGGAGAGGTGATCGAACCAGACGATGGAATCGCTGCCATCGGTTCCGGCGGAAACTATGCTCTAGCCGCCGCTCGTGCCTTAGTAAAGCACACCGATATGCCAACGAGTGAGATCGTGCGAGAAGCGATGCTTGTAGCCGCTTCAATTTGTGTATATACCAATGAGCAAATTACCGTAGAAGAGTTATAGGGGGTGTGACTATGGACCGCTTGACTCCGCGCGAAATTGTCCATGAACTAGATCGGTACATTGTAGGACAAAATGCGGCGAAACGGGCTGTAGCGGTTGCTTTACGTAATCGTTATCGACGTTCTTGTTTGCCAGAACAATTGCAAGAAGAAATTATACCCAAAAATATTTTAATGATTGGTCCCACTGGCGTTGGGAAGACAGAGATTGCCCGGCGGTTGGCAAAACTTGTACGCGCCCCATTCATTAAAATAGAAGCCACAAAATTTACCGAAGTTGGGTATGTAGGTCGGGATGTAGAGGCCATTGTACGCGACTTGGTTGAAATCTCCTTACGTATGGTAAAGGCAGAGCGCGCGGAACAGGTTCAGGCTCAAGCAGCGTTCAATGCTGAGAAACGATTGATTGAGTTGCTAGTTCCGGTAAAACGATCAGAGAGTTCATCAAGCAACCCCTTTCAGATGTTATTCGGGCAGACGTCAGATCAGGAAAGGGAAGCGGAAGTGACTCCTGAAATTATGCATGAACGAAAGTTAGCAGAGGATCGCTTGAATCGAGGAGAACTTGAAGAGCAGGTTATTGAGATTTCTGTCGAAGAAAATACGCCACTCTCCGATATGCTAGGCAATGGCAATATGATGGAAATGGGTATAAATATTCAGGATATGATGTCGGGAATGCTTCCAAAGCGACACAAGAAGAGAAAAGTAACCGTGCGTGAAGCACGAAAGCTCTTGGTCCACGAAGAAGCACAGAACCTGATCGACCAAGACGAGGCGGTTCAAGAAGCGATCCGTAGGGCAGAACATGAGGGGATTGTGTTCTTGGATGAAATCGATAAGATTGCGGGACGTGAAGGTGCGAGCGGACAGGATGTTTCCCGAGGAGGAGTCCAACGCGACATTCTTCCGATTGTTGAAGGATCGACCGTGGTAACGAAGTATGGTCCAGTTAAAACCGATCACATCCTTTTCATTGCGGCTGGGGCTTTTCATGTCAGTAAACCATCTGACCTTATTCCTGAACTTCAGGGGAGATTTCCCATTCGCGTAGAACTGGAATCCTTAAGTGTCGCTGATTTTAAACGTATTCTTACTGAACCCCAATCGTCGCTGATTAAACAATACAGTGCATTATTGGAAACAGAAGGGATAAAGGTGAATTTTACAGAGAATGCTATCGATGAATTAGCAGAGGTTGCGTACAAAGTAAATTCGACGACTGAAAATATTGGAGCTCGGCGACTCCACACAATTGTTGAAAAAGTACTCGAAGAACTATCGTTTGAAGCCTCAGAATTGCCCGAAGATTATACAGTCACAATTAATAGAGAATATGTTTTGCACCGCTTAGGTGACGTGGTTCAAGATCAAGATTTAGCGCGATATATTCTGTAAAAACATGTTTAAAATACGTCTGGCCCCATTAAAGGAGGATAAACAAAACTTATGGAAATAACATTATTGGAAAAAACAAGAACAATTAACAAATTAATCCAACGTGCTGCAGGTAATCCAGTTGATTTTGAAGAAATGGCGAAAGTTCTTAGACAGGCAGTACTTGCAAATTGTTATATTGTTGGACGGCGCGGAAAGATTCTTGGGTATAGTTTCATGGGTCATTTTGTTTGCGGGACTATGGAAGACATTGTCGTTCATTCTGAGCGATTCCCTGAAAGTTATAACGATGGTCTGATGAAAATCACCGAGACCAAAACGAATACGGCACAGGTTGAAAATGGCTGTGTATTTAATTGCAATGAGCCGTGTCATTTCACAAATAAGATTACAACGATTGTCCCTGTTTTGGGTGGCGGCGAACGTGTCGGGACGCTCGTACTAGCCAAGTTTGATGAGGAGTTCAAAGAGGACGACCTGGTACTCGCCGAATACGGTGCGACGGTTGTGGGCATGGAGATTTTACGGGTTAAGGCTGAACGTGCGGAAGAAGAAGCTCGAAAAAAAGCGGCGGTCCAAATTGCCGTGGGAACTCTTTCGTATTCTGAACTCGAAGCAGTGGAACATATCTTTGCTGAACTCGGTGGTGGAGAGGGATTATTAGTTGCCAGTAAAATCGCTGATCGCGTGGGGATTACTCGTTCGGTTATTGTTAATGCACTCCGTAAATTTGAGTCGGCTGGTGTGATCGAGTCGAAGTCGTTGGGCATGAAAGGAACTTATATACGAGTTCTAAATGATTATTTACTGGATGAACTTGATAAGCATACTAAACACACACTTAAGTAAGCTGTTTTTTGCAGGGAGGTAATCCTATGAATGAACATGATTACGTTTACCAAATGAAACCGCTTATAGTACCCGGTCTCGTGTTCCTAATTCTTTATCCTTTAGTAATGGGCAGTGTCCATGTTTTCAGTAGACTACAGGGCTTAGAACTGTGGGTGCTCCTAGGGATCTATTTTACTACAGGACTAGGAATTCTGGTTTTATGGGCTATTGGGAAGAGTAAACATGTGCAAATTATCGATCAGCAAATAGTATTTAGTTCGCTGCTAGGAAAACATGTTTTAGAGCCCGATGATATTCGTCGCGTAGCTTTTTATTTCGATGGAAAAGGGCAGGAAGTCGCTCAAATTCGTACAAGCAGTAAGTTGTTCTACGTCAGTGAATTTTATTTCCCATTTCCTGAACTCATGAGTGATCTGGAAAATTTCATTTTGCAGTACAATTTACGTTCGAATTTGGGGAGCTATGCTGGCTTGAACGAATAATGCGAACACATTAGAGGTTAAAATTGTTGCAATGAGCTTAAGAATGTGCTAATCTATTGGCAGTGTGATTTAATGACACACGCAATGGGATCAAGGTGCCAGTTCCTTGCTGGGAAGCAAGGGGCACTTGAGATGAACTTGCGGAGGAAATAAACAAAAGAGAGTTGGTTTAACACAATGGCTGTCATTTCAATGAAACAATTACTAGAAGCTGGTGTACACTTTGGTCACCAAACCCGTCGATGGAATCCGAAAATGGCTCGTTATATTTTTACAGAGCGTAACGGAATCTACATTATTGATCTGCAAAAAACCGTTAAAAAAGTGGATGAAGCTTATAACTTTGTTCGGAACCTTGCTACTGAAGGAGGTACCATGTTGTTCGTGGGTACCAAGAAACAAGCGCAAGAGTCTGTCAAAGATGAAGCAGAACGTTGTGGCATGTATTTTGTGAATGAACGTTGGCTTGGTGGCATGCTGACAAACTTCCAAACGATTCAAAAGCGTGTTGATCGATTGCGCGTTTTAGAGCGGATGGAGGCTGAGGGCGTTTTTGAAGTACTGACAAAGAAAGAAGTTTCTGCACTTCGCCATGAAATGGAGAAACTTGAACGCTTTTTAGGTGGCATCAAGAATATGAAAAAACTCCCAGATGCGTTGTTTATTGTAGATCCTCGTAAAGAACGTATTGCTGTCGCAGAAGCACGCCGCTTGCATATCCCGATTGTAGGAATTGTTGATACGAACTGTGACCCGGATGAAATTGATGTCGTTATTCCGGCGAACGATGACGCAATCCGTGCTGTCAAGTTGCTTACCGCGAAGATGGCTGATGCCATCATTGAAGGTCAACAAGGTTCGGACGATGTCGAGGAAGCTGGGGAAGCAGTCGAAGCGTAATGTCTGAGGGACAGGGAGAAAGGGGTTAGTTCAGGCTCCCCCTGTGCTTAACCTGTCCCTTTTTTCGAAGTTCGAGGTCCGATATTGTATATCGCGCTTCGCATTCATAGCTCAAGTTTGGTTTGTTTTTTGGTCATATTTGGTACAACGTACTTATGATTTGGAGGAATTAAATCATGGCAGACGTAAGCGCAGCACAAGTGAAAGAACTTAGGGAACGCACTGGTGCGGGCATGATGGATTGTAAAAAGGCACTTAATGAGTGTAACTGTGATATGGAAAAGGCCTGCGATTTTCTACGTGAGAAAGGCCTAGCAGCAGCCGCTAAAAAAGAAGGGCGTGTCGCGGCGGAAGGGACGGTCGAGTCCTATATCCATGGCGGTGGACGCATTGGTGTGTTAATCGAAGTGAATTGTGAAACAGACTTTGTTGCTCGTGGTGATGAGTTTAAAGCGTTAGTTCGAGATCTTGGGATGCATATTGCTGCGGCTAACCCCCAATATCTAAACAAAGAAGATGTACCCGCTGATGTGCTCCAACATGAGAGAGAAATCTTAAAAGCCCAAGCACTCAATGAAGGAAAGCCAGAGAAAATCATTGAAAAAATGGTTGAAGGCCGGATCGAAAAGTTTTATAAAGAAGTTTGTTTAATGGAACAAGCTTTCGTCAAAGATCCTGATAAGAGCGTACGCGATTTGGTTCTTGACAAAACCTCGAAAATTGGTGAACGTATCGTTATTCGTCGCTTTACCCGTTACGAGTTAGGTGCAGGAATTGAAAAGCGGCAAGATGATTTCGCTGCTGATGTCATGAAAGAAATAAATCGTTAATTCTAACCTTGGCAATTGATTAGAGAACACCCTGGTGTTCTCTTTTTCGAATATGAGAGGTTTCACATACGAAGCATAGAATTACATTAATGGAGGTTAATCCATGGATAAACCACGGTATAGTCGAGTTGTCCTTAAGATAAGCGGGGAAGCACTTGCTGGAAATCAAGGGTTTGGGCTGGAGCATGATATGTTGGTTTCCGTTGCAAAACAGGTGGCAGAAATCCGGGATATGGGGGTTGAAGTTTGCCTTGTTGTCGGTGGTGGGAATTTGTGGCGCGGCATTGCAGGAAGTGCTCAAGGAATGGACCGTGCAACAGCCGATTACATGGGCATGTTGGCAACAGTGATGAATGCCCTTGCTTTACAGGATGCCTTAGAAAAAGCTGGCTCAGATACCCGTGTTTTATCGGCTATCGAGATGCGTCAAGTTGCTGAACCTTATATTCGGCGGCGAGCCATTCGTCATATGGAGAAAGGGCGCATTGTTATCTTTGCAGCTGGAACAGGTAATCCCTACTTTTCAACGGATACTACAGCTGCTTTAAGAGCGGCTGAGATTGAAGCGGAAGCTATCCTGATGGCTAAACGGGTTGATGGGGTTTATGATTCCGATCCCTTTAAAAATCCCGAGGCGAAGAAGTTTGATCGTTTAAGTTATCTAGATGTTCTGAGTAAGGGACTAGGGGTGATGGATTCCACTGCGACCTCTCTTTGTATGGATAATAATATACCCGTCATAGTTTTTGACCTTACTGCAGAAGGCAATATTCGCCGTGTTGTCATGGGCGAATCTATCGGAACTTATGTTGGGAGGGATAGTGAATGATTTCTGAGGTAATCAAGGACGCGGAGGAACGGATGCATAAAGGGGTTGACGCACTACGTAAAGAGTACACGACGATCCGCGCTGGCCGGGCAAATCCGAGTGTTTTGGACAAAGTCATGGTCGAATATTATGGAACTCCTACTCCTATCAATCAACTTGCGAACATATCCGCGCCTGAAGCTAGAATGCTAGTGATTCAATCTTGGGACAGAACCGTTCTTCCTGCTATTGAAAAGGCAATTATGAAATCGGATCTAGGGCTTAATCCCTCCAGTGATGGCACTGTGATTCGCCTTATTATTCCACAACTTACGGCAGAACGGCGCGTGGAATTAGTGAAGACGGTGAAGAAAAAGGCTGAGGAAGCCCGAGTTGCGGTACGTAACGTACGGCGAGATATTAATGATCAACTTAAGAAACTTGAAAAAGAGCACGGTGAACATGGTGCCTCTGAAGATGAGATTAAGCGAGCACAGGATGATGTCCAGAAGTTGACAGACAAGATAATCAAAGAGATTGAACAGGTTATGGAAACGAAGGAAAGCGAAATCACTGAAGTATGAGTTGCACTTGGCTTGGACGAGACTGGGAAGAGGTTAAGATCGAACTTGAACGCGTGGGTAAACCCTACGCTTTTCAAATTACTCGCCCTCATGGTAAAATGGATTCGTGGGGTAGCTTCAGAGTTGTCCGCGTCAGAGAATTTGACGATCACGTGGACGTTGTATTAGCGCATGAAAAGTTTTCGCAAATCAGACATTGACCCCCTAACTAGCCAAGGGGGTCTTTTGACCTCTTTAAGTGGAATCACCCCAGTCAAGGATTTCGTGCGATGTGCGTGGATGATGCTGAGCTTTTCAAGTCGTGTGGAGGTGAAATAATGTGGTTCAAACCTTGGAAGAAAAATAATGTGGATGTAATGGACCGAATTGCAATGGACCGCCTCCCTCGTCATATTGCTATTATCATGGACGGAAACGGCCGTTGGGCTCAGAAACGAGCTCTTCCCCGTTCAATGGGGCATCGGGCGGGTGTTGAGTCTTTGCGAAAGGTTGTCAAGACGTGTTCTAAATTAGGAATCGAAGTATTGACTGTCTATGCATTTTCCACGGAAAATTGGCGAAGACCCAAAGATGAAGTGGGCGTACTCATGACACTGCTCACGGAGTATTTGAGAAATGAACTCAATGAGCTTCACCAAAACCAGGTGGTCATTCGGACCATGGGAAAAATCAGTGACCTTCCTCGAGAGGCTCAGCATGAATTAGAACTCGCTACGGAGAGAACGCGAGACAATAAGGGGCTCATTCTTAACCTCGCCTTAAATTATGGCGGTCGATCTGAGATTATTGAAGCTGTAAAGAGTTTGGGCAAAGATGTTTTAAGTGGGAAGCAACGTATCGAAGAGATTGATGAGGAACGATTTAGTGAAGCACTTTTTACACGAGGGCTTCCGGATCCGGATTTACTAATTCGGACTTCAGGAGAAATGAGGTTGAGTAACTTTCTACTTTGGCAACTTGCCTATACCGAAATTGAAGTTGTTAAGGAACTTTGGCCGGACTTTGGGCAAACGGCCCTACTTGAAGCGATTAAAGTGTACCAGAAGCGTGATCGCCGTTACGGTGGAATACATACAAATTGAGGAGTACACATGATTAAAAGAACACTGAGTGCATTGATTGGTGCTCCACTTCTTTTGGGATTAACATATTTGGGTGGATCATACATTGCTTTTTTGGTTGCTGCGTTAACATTATTAGCGTTATGGGAATTTTTGAAAATTGGCGAGCATATGGGTATGCGCGCTTGGCATAAACTGACAATGCTTTTCGCGGGGGTTTGGTTGATCAGCCTGTTTATGGGCGGGAAAGAGTGGATGTTCCCAGTTCTAGTCTTGTGGCTTCTTATTGGGTTTGGACGGCTTGCCTTAACATACCCGAAGACGCTACTTCCAGAAGCAAGTTTTAATCTGCTATCCGTCCTTTATACAGTTGTCATGTTATCTCATCTATATTTGCTTCGGCAGCTTCCAAGAGGACTAGAGTGGACTTTTCTTACGATTTTTTTGGTATGGGCGACGGATACAGGTGCATACCTTATAGGGAGACAATATGGACGCCATCTTTTAGCACCCCAAGTTAGTCCTAAGAAGACTGTGGAAGGTTCACTTGGGGGTTTATTATTTAGTATTGTAGTGGCCTTTCTGTTCTGGCGGCAAGTTGGTGGAATTTCGTGGGTTGCGTATATCGTATTGGGTATTGTGATCGGGATCAGCGCACAAGTGGGGGATTTGTTTGAGTCAGCCTTGAAACGAAGCGCGGGAGTTAAAGATTCCGGAAAGCTCATTCCAGGGCATGGAGGGGTCTTAGATCGGTTCGACAGTCTGATTTTCGCTCTCCCAGTGGTATATTACGGGATCAGTTTACTATCGTGAGGTGAAAGAGTTGAGCATTAACCAGAGACACCCTTTGTGGGCAAGCCTAAACAGGCTTGCATTGGTAACGAGTGCTCTTGTCCTTCTAAAGGTCTTTACATATTTCTTTCAAGATTTCCTACCAGTTTTTGGTGAAGTCATTAGCAAAATGTTTAGTGCCTTATTACCGTTTGCCATAGCTCTTATCCTTGCCTTTTTACTGGAACCGCTCGTTGTTCGGCTGATGAGGGGCATACGCATTCGTCGCCCTTATGCTGCAGTACTGACTCTTCTTTTGGCGATTGCCATATTAAGTCTTTTTATCTTTTTAATTGTAGCACGTCTTTATACCGAACTATCTGAGTTAGCGATTACCTTACCTAATTATAGTTATCTTATAGATTTCGTAACAAGACAAGTCGATTCTATTGAACGATTTGTTACGGTAAACCCCCAAATCCAGAGCACTCTGTTTTCTTCGACGGAGAGCCTGGCTAGAACCCTGCAAGAATGGGCCAAGTCAGGAAGCGTGTTTTTACTGGGTGTGCTTACTGCGTTACCGGGCATCTTTATAGTAATGATTGTTTCCCTTGTCGCTACGTTGCTTATGAGTTCAAGTTATCCTGATATCAAACGGTTTATTTCCAACTTGTTCCCACGACGTTTCTACGTGAGTGCTCAGGCAATCAGTGAGGACTTAGGAGCAGCTGTCGTAGGATATTTGCGAGCTCAGGCCATTTTAGTTTCGGTGACAGCGCTTTCAACCATTGGGGGTTTATTGCTCATCGGGAATCGTTACGCTGTTACCCTGGGTGTACTTGCAGGAATCCTGGATGTTGTGCCTATTGTAGGCACAGGCATTCTATTTGGGCCTTGGATATTGGGACTCTTTATAATGGGGTCCTTCGGGGAAGCAATGAAGTTGTTGCTGATGTGGGTTGTTACTGTTACTGTACGCCAGTTTCTTGAGCCAAAGATCATGTCCCAGGGGATTGGGTTACACCCCCTTCCAACGCTCATTTCGATGTATGTAGGGCTTCAGTTGTTGGGAGTAGCAGGTATTATTATTGGACCCGGGCTAGTCATTAGTTATGAAGCCTTACGAAAAATTGGTGTTTTTGGACATCCTAGGGACTAATAGGTATTATTCGCTATTATGGCAATCTAACTATTGCGATGAAATAAAACTCTTAAGGAGCAGGAAGAGATGATTCGTTCTTGAAAACGCTGACCATATTAGGATCAACAGGCTCGGTTGGGTGTCAAACCCTAGATGTCGTTCGTCACGCTGAAGGGCGTCTTAAGATTCATGCCTTAGTGGCGGCTAAAAGCGTGAAGCTTATGGAAGAACAGGCCCGAACTTTTCACCCTGATGTTGTCGTGATGATGGATGATGCAGCTGCCCGTGAACTTCGCGAGCGGCTCAGGGATTTACCGATTAAGGTAGAGCAGGGCATGGATGGTATCATGAACTGTGTGATTGCTCCTCAAGTGGATACGGTTGTCACGGCACTGTCCGGCAGGATTGGTTTAGAACCAACTCTTGCTGCCATAGAGGCCGGTAAAGCAATCGCCCTTGCTAACAAAGAAACGTTAGTTGCTGGTGGAGAATTAGTTATGTCCATGGCCAAGAAGATGAATTGCCCGATTCTTCCTGTAGATAGTGAACATTCGGCCATATTTCAGTGTCTAGAGGAAAGTCCGGAAACTATAGAGAAAATTATTCTCACTGCATCAGGTGGCCCATTTTTTGGATGGACAAAGGAAAAGTTAACGACAGTCACTCTGGAGAACGCCTTACGCCATCCCAACTGGGATATGGGTGCTAAAATTACAATTGACTCCGCAACGATGATGAACAAGGGACTTGAAGTAATCGAGGCACACTATTTATTTAATATGGATTACGATGCAATCGAGGTCCTGGTCCATCCGCAAAGTGTGATCCACTCAATGGTCGAATATAAAGATGGTTCAGTACTCGCCCAGTTAGGAAGGGCGGACATGCGATTGCCCATTCAGTACGCTTTGAGTTATCCAACTCGGTGGAAGAACCCTTTTGAACGCCTTGACCTTCGAGGAAAGACGCTGACCTTCCATGAACCAGATATGGAAGCTTTCCCTGCCCTTGCTTTGGCATACCAAGTTGGACGTCGTGGTGGAACCCTTCCAGCGGTGATGAATGCTGCCAACGAAGTTGTCGTTTCCGCATTTCTTCAAAAGAGAGTTACGTATCTCGGAATCCATGACATCGTTGAAAAGGTTTGTTCTGAACATCATGTCTTAGACAATCCGAATTTGGAAAGAATACTCGGTGCAGATACGTGGGCTCGTGAGCGGGCCGAAGAACTGATTAATTAGCGTAGTTCCAGATTCAATGTACCAAAGAGATGGACCATGTACTTGCAAATCGATGTTTGATATTCGAACTACGAATCACAAACCGCGAACCACGAGCTTAAGGAGGGGTTAATGTGTTAACGACACTTGCCATTATTTTTGTCTTTGGAAGCATGGTTATGATCCATGAGCTTGGACACTATATGGTCGCAAAATGGATTGGGGTTAAGGTGATTGAGTTCAGTTTTGGTTTCGGTCCTAAAATCATTGGGTATCAAGGAAAAGAGACCCTTTATGCGCTGCGTGTAATTCCCTTAGGGGGGTTCGTTAAACTTCATGGTATGGATCCAGAAGTTGATGAAAATGGTCAGGCGGTCATTGCTCCACTAGAAGATGTACGAAGTTTTATGAATAAGCCTGTTTGGCAGCGCATGGCTGTCATTGGGGCTGGTCCGATCATGAACTTTGTTTTGGCGATGATCCTATTTGTTAGCGTTTTTGCCTATCTTGGAGTTCCTACACAAGGGAATAGTAATGTGATTGGGTCCTTGTTAAAAGGAAAACCAGCAGCTACTTCTGGAATTCAACCGGGAGATAGAATCGTTGCTGTGAACCAGGAATCAACACCAGACTGGAATCGTTTGACAGAAGTTATCCATGCCAATCCAAACCAAGTTTTGAGCCTTACGGTTGAACGAGTTAACGGAAAACAACGTCAAACTGTAGCTATCAAAACAGAAAAAGATGCCCAAACAGGGTTTGGTATGATTGGCATTGCACCGGAAGTTACCTATATGCATGCTTCAATTCTTCAGTCGACCCATTTTGGGCTAGAACGTACGGTGGATTTTACTAATCTTATTGTCGTGACCTTGACGCAAATGATTACTGGAAAAATCCCGGCTGAAGTGGGCGGCCCAGTCATGATCGCTCAAGCGATTGGGGAAGGTGCCCATGAGGGATTAGCAAACTTATTAGGTTTGACAGGAGTGTTGAGTATTCAACTAGGCCTCATCAACTTGTTTCCTATTCCCGCTCTCGACGGAAGCCGGCTTATCTTCTTATTAATCGAGGGATTGAGAGGAAAACCTTTAAACCCGGAAAAGGAAAATTTGATTCACTTAGTGGGTTTTGTAATGCTTATGGTTCTCATGATTGCTGTGACTTACAAAGATGTCGTGCGTTTATTCGTGAAAGCAGGGTAGTACACAAGGATGCTAGAGTAGGAGACTGACATGATACAAAGAAAGAGAACAAAATCTGTCCAGGTTGGGCCCATTACGATTGGTGACGGAGCTTCCATCGTGGTGCAATCAATGACAAATACGGATACCCGTGATGTCGCAAAGACACTGGCTCAAATTCATTCTTTAGCTGAGGCAGGGTGTGAAGTTGTACGTCTTGCAGTCTTGGATGAAGACGCAGTAGTGGCCTTAAAAGAAATTTCCGCCTTGAGTCCACTTCCCGTGATCGCAGATATTCATTTTGACTACCGTTTGGCCCTAGGTGCTGTTGCACAAGGAATTCATGGCTTACGGCTAAACCCCGGGAATATTGGGGCTCTCTGGAAAGTTCAAGAAGTCGTACGTGCTGTGAAGGAACGACAGATCCCAATCCGCATTGGAGTTAACGCTGGGTCACTGGATAAAGAAATTCTTAAAAAGTATGGTGGTCCCACTGCTACAGGGATGGTTGAGAGTGCGTTAGGACATATCCGCTTATTAGAAAACGAGGGATATGATAAAATAAAGGTCTCTCTGAAAGCTTCTGATGTACCCTTGATGCTTGAAGCCTATCGTAAGATGTCTGAGGTCGTTGATTATCCATTGCATCTTGGGGTAACTGAAGCAGGGACGGTACGCTCAGGTGTAGTAAAATCAGCTATAGGGATTGGTGCACTGCTTGCCGAAGGGATTGGAGATACAATTCGAGTGTCGCTTACGGGAGACCCAGTTCGGGAAATTCCAGTGGCCCTGGAAATTCTACGTGTTCTTGGA
This sequence comes from Desulfosporosinus sp. Sb-LF, assembly GCF_004766055.1. NCBI lineage: Bacteria > Bacillati > Bacillota > Clostridia > Eubacteriales > Desulfitobacteriaceae > Desulfosporosinus > Desulfosporosinus sp. Sb-LF. Next base: position 25,823 of record NZ_SPQR01000018.1, read on the forward strand.
TTGAGACAACGCAGCATCGATTTGATTAGTTGTCCAACCTGTGGCCGTACACAGGTTGACTTGACATTACTTGCGGAAAAAGTAGAAGAACGGTTATCTCAGCTTCCGCCTTTGGACAAGCCTCTAAAAGTTGCAGTGATGGGATGTGCTGTCAATGGACCAGGTGAAGCCAGTGAAGCGGATTTCGGGATTGCAGGCGGAAAAGGAATGGGGCTGCTGTTTCGCAAGGGGGAGATTGTAGCCCGCTTACCTGAAGATGAATTACTTCCCGCACTACTCCACGAAATCGAGGAGTATGTGGGTGATCACCGTAGAGGCAATTCATGAAGGATTGTTCCTACAGCAAAACGATGATATATACCTCTTTTTGAAGAAGGAAAGGAATGGGCATTAATGCGCGTCAGCCAATTATTAAATCCGACACTCCGTGAGGTTCCTGCGGAAGCTGAAGTTATTAGCCATCAACTGATGGTTCGAGCAGGTTTAATCCGTAAATCTGCGGCGGGGGTATACACTTATTTGCCTTTGGGCTTGAGAGTTCTGAGAAAGATTGAAACCATTGTTCGCGAAGAAATGGATGCTAAAGGCGGGCAAGAAGTCCTTATGCCAATCATACAACCTGCTGAATTATGGAAAGAGAGCGGGCGTTGGGAGGTATACGGTGCAGAGCTGTTTCGTCTAAAAGATCGCCATAATCGAGAGTTCTGCCTTGGCCCGACTCACGAAGAAATAATTACAGATCTCGTTCGGGGAGAAATTCGTTCGTACAAGCAGCTGCCGCTTCGTCTTTATCAGATTCAGAATAAATATCGGGATGAGCGTCGTCCTCGTTTTGGCCTGATGCGTGGACGGGAATTTATCATGAAAGACCTTTACTCGTTTGATCGGGATGAAGCAGGGTTGGACGAAAGTTATCAAAGAATGTACGATGCCTATTGTCGCATTTTTTCACGCTGTGGTTTAACCTATCGGCCGGTGGAAGCGGACGCTGGTGCCATTGGAGGAACAGGTGGCACTCATGAATTCATGGTTTTGGCAGATTCAGGCGAGAACTCGGTTGTTTATTGTCCAGATTGCGATTTCGCGGCCAATGTGGAAAAAGCGGAGTGTCGTCCCCAAGTTATTGAGGATGTCGAGGTTGTAGGCCAGCGGAAATTGGTGTCTACGCCAGAAATGAAGACCATTAACGAAGTTTGTAAATTTTTGTCAGTTCCGAAAACTGGTCTCGTTAAGACGTTGCTGTATCAAGGAGATGACAAAACATTTTTGGTACTGATTCGTGGAGACCGCGAACTGAATGAAATTAAGTTGAATAATGCCTTAGGAGGATTCGTTTCTCTCCAACTTGCCTCCCCTCAAGTTGTTGCAGAGATCTTAGGGTGTGAGCCGGGCTACGTTGGTCCTGTAGAGGTACCAGCAGGGCTTTTAGTCGTAGCCGACGAAGAGGTGCCTCTGATGAAAAGGGCCGTGTGTGGTGCGAATAAGGCGAATTATCACTTTGTAGATACCGTCCCTAGTCAAGAATTTCGTATGGACCGTGTCCTGGATTTGCGTATGGTGGAACCAGGTGAAGCATGCCTTAAATGTGGTGCACCTCTTAAAGAAGCTAGAGGTATTGAAGTGGGTCAAGTTTTCAAGCTGGGAACGAAGTATAGTAAAGCACTAGGGGCAATCTATTTAGATGAAAATGGAGAAGAAAAACATTGTGTCATGGGTTGTTATGGTGTTGGTGTAAGCCGCTCTATGGCTTCTTCGATCGAACAAAATCATGATGAATCTGGAATAATTTGGCCGATACCTATTGCCCCATACCACTGTATAATTGTACCTGTCAGTACGAAAGATGCTCAAGTGGTGGAAGCAGCCGAAAAACTGTATCAGGACCTTCAAGGCCTGGGCGTTGAAGTGATTCTCGACGATCGAGATGAACGCGCTGGTGTAAAATTTAAGGACGCGGATCTGGTTGGATATCCTATACGGGTTACGATCGGGAGTAAAACCTTGGGAAATGGTCAGGTCGAACTAAGAGAACGTAAAACGGGTGAAACACAACTTGTATCCATTGCGGATGTTGCGCAACAGGTTAAGAGAATTATAGAGAAAGCTTTGGTGTGCTAGTTTAAGGTGGGGCGAAGACAAGTGGTTAGGCCTCTTCCGTTGCAGGAAGTCCCATTCTTGTCACGACTTTCTCCTAATCGAATGGGACTTTTGCATCTTGATCTGACGACGGTAGAGCTTAAGCGGGTGGAGGTCTTCTTTCCCAAAGAAGGGAAATGGGTCCTCCACCTTTCTACTTCGGTGCCAAGAAGAAGCATATGAGGTGGTTGTCAGGGCACCTAAACACATCAGCGACGAAATTGAGGTTTTGAAGCCGTTTCCGGATGAGCTTTACTCCAAGTATTCCAGGTGCTGAGGAAAAAATTGAGACTATGTCTTAGGAACGGGCACGAGCCTTGTATAATGACCCAACGTTTTTGATTTTACCCCCCTTCAGAGGCCGGCGGATGATCAAAAATCCGATATCATCACGACTCATTTTGATTATCACTCAATTTCAGGTCGGTTGGTCAAACTTGATATTCTGGGGCATGATGATCCGGCGGCGACCTTGGCATCGCGGCATCAGTCCATCCATGGACAAGTCCCGTTACGTTTCTAAACGCTTCATCGTCTGCGCTCATGACGTAATTCCGCTAAAGTGCTCTCTTAGTAAAATGTACAATCCTTTTTATCTATGTGAAATTAGTGAATGAAATAGGGCTGTGACAAACTGGAAAAAAGTTTTGTCACAGCCCTATTGCCATTGTGGTAGATAATATGCAACTGGCTACAGTTTAAAGTGTTTCACCGAATTAATGAGCTTTTCACTCATCTCGGAAAGGGCTACGGCCGAACTCGCTGTTTCTTCAGTGCTGGCTGAGAACTCTTCAGTTATTGCTGCTACTGATTGGATGCTGGTCAAAGACTTTGTGCTTAATTCAGCAACGGAGGTCGCAGCTTTGTATACGTCATCGACCATTTGGTGGGTGGTTTGAATAAATTCGAATATTCGTTCGAATAAGACTCCGTTCGCATGGGTTGCATTCCCGCCTTCTTCGGTTGCAGAGACAGCACTTGCTGTTTCGTTCTGCATCTCGGAAATAATTGTACCAATTTCTTTCGTTGCCTTGCTAGAGCGTTCCGCTAGTTTACGGATTTCATCGGCCACAACGGCAAAGCCTCTACCGTGTTCTCCAGCGCGAGCGGCTTCAATCGCAGCATTGAGCGCAAGAAGATTGGTTTGACTGGCAATATCGTTAATCATTCCGATGATCTCATCAATTTTCGCCGAGCGTTGTTCCAGGGTATGGATGTTGTCCCCAATTCCTTTCATGGCTACACCTGTCATTTCTACAATGATTTTGCCCTCCTGGACGTCCTTAGCCATTGCTTGTGCGGCTTTAACGGTTTCTTCGGAACTAGCTGCTACTTCTTCTGCGGCTGAGGCCATTTCGGAAATTCGGTCTGTCAAGTATTGGGTTTCACCAGCCTGGGAGGTAGCTCCTTTTGCCATTTGCTCAGTTCCGGAGGATATTTGTTCTATGGCTACGACAAGTATCTGGGCTTGTTCCATGACCACGGTCATGATCGTTCTAAGATTTGCCAAGAACTTGTTAATGGCTCTTGCCAGATCGCCAACTTCGTCTTTGGTGTCGATGGGTATTACCTGGGTTAAATCTCCTCCATTGTCCGCTAGGCTGTCTAATTCTTTCTTTAAAAAATTTAATGGTTTGACTATCGATGATGCAACCATTAAACCAAGCATTATACACAATAGGGAGGCCATCACAGAGGTGGTAATGATAACTTTTATAGATAAGGCATAGTCAGCATCGTTTTGAGAGTTAGTCTCATAAGCACTATTGGTGTTGTATTCTGCGATCTCTTCCAACGCTTTATTGATTACGTCAATATGAGGTAGAGCATTTTTAGTAAAATAATCATAAGCAGCTCTTTGGTCTCCTAGGTTTGCCATATCAATGCCTTTCTGTCGTTCGGCTCTGTAAGGGGTTAGCTCTTGTTGTATTTTCTGTTCCCTTTCCTTCTCGTAAGCATCGGCGGGTATCTTCAAGTAGGCACCAAAAAATTTATCAAAATTGTCTACTCGGGTTTTCAACTCATCCAGTTGTTCTGCTTGCGTTGTTTTATCTTGTGCCAACAAAAAATGAAACATTGCGGCCTCGGTTGCTCGGCTCTGTGCACGGGCAGCATTTACAGAGCTTACGCTTAATAAGTGATTAGAATAAATATTTGTTATTTGGGCATTAGCTTTGGCATTATAATAATAACCAACGAATCCAACGATGCCTATAAAAGTAGCCATTAGGAGTATCAGTGCTAAAATCTTAGTTTTAATTCTCCAACTTCTTAACCAATTCAACTGAAAAACCACTCCTTTTAATAATCTTAAGCTTTTTTTAACCATTCACGATTTCAATAAATAGGTCAACCAGAGTAGGATCAAACTGTGCCCCTGCCCATCGTTTGAGCTCAGTTAGTGCCTCTTCGTGGGACATAGCCTTCCGATATGACCGGTCGTGGGTCATGGCATCGTAAGCGTCCGCAATACTTAAAATTCTGCACTCCAATGGGATTTCTCCCTCTCTAAGGCCAAGTGGATATCCTTTTCCATTCCACCACTCATGGTGTTTCAGAATATTGTCAGCGATGGGTTCAAAGAGTGAGGCTGAATTGGCAATTCGCTGTCCTATCTCGCTATGGCGTTGCATTTCTTTAAATTCCTGAGGGGTAAGAGGACCAGGTTTAAAGAGGATTTGGTCTGGAATTCCAACTTTTCCGATGTCGTGAAATTTAGCTAACAGGTTTAAATCGGCAAGGCGATGATCTGATAGTTCTAATGCTTTGGCCATCAAAGTTACTGCTTCCTGAAGTCGATCTGCATGTTCTTCTGTCATACAATCGCGAGCTTCCAGTGTTTTCATCAAAGCGTCCACGAGGGTGCTACAGGTGCTTTTTCTGTGATGCAGTTTTTCACGGTACATATTGTCGTACGCTTCTTTGAACAATTCAGTTGAATCTCCATTTCTGTATGCCCAACCGATGGAGATACTTAGAGGAAGCTCAGGTGTTTGAAAATTGTAGTCGTCGATGTCCTTATGGATCTTCCGACATATCGTTTGCACTTTTTGAGGTTCACCTTTAACTATTAATACTGCGAATTCATCCCCATCAATTCGGGCAACAATGTCGCAAGGAGCCGTAGCATCTTTTACCACATGCGCCGCCGCGAGCAGTAAAGCATCCCCTTTGTCATGTCCTAGGGTGTTATTCACAATCTTGAGTCCGTCAACATCACAAATAATGAGTCCGATAGAGCCTGAACGCTCGTTCTCTATCCGCTGCATTTCCTGTTTAAAGTAATTCCGATTATAGAGTCCCGTCATTTGATCATAAAGGTTAGCATGCCGGAGTTGTTTTTCCATCTGTTTTGACTTTGAAATATCCCTGGCTATGCCATAAATGCCGATGGTCTTGTTATCGAACACTATTGGAACGAACATCACATCAAGCTCAACAAGGAATCCTTTTTTATGATTGATCACGGTTTCAAAACGTTGAGCTTGCCTTAAGGATTCTTCGAAGTATTTGAGCAAGTGCCTATATTCTTCCTGAACGACTATAGTTTGTAATGGAATTTGATAGAGCTCTTGAGAGGAATATCCAGATAATTTAACGGCAGCATTATTTACTTCGATAAATCTTACGTTCAGGTCGATAATGAAAGTCGCGTCAAGGTTGTACTCGAATAGAGATTTATGTGATGCCTCATTTAGAGTAATATTTTCCAAAATTTGAGAAGTCAACTTCTCCATGAATTCGCTCCTTTAGATAATTCGTTTTGCTTATAGTCCAAGTTATGAGAAGATGGACTATCTTGTTACAAATGCTACGCCAGTCGGAAGAAAATCTGCCTTACTCGTAAACTTTTAACATTTTACTGCCTTATATTTAAAAACCTTTCAAGGTTGCAGTTGTCCTGGGGATATGCTATATTTATATAAGGAAATTTGTAACGATTGTTTGGAAAGGAGTGGGTTTAGCCCGCTCCTTCGTTTGTTCAAATTGAGGCGCAGGTTTAACTGAAGGTTATTTTCGTCAGACTATGTAGAGGAAATTTTCTGCGTGGTTTAAAGGAGCGATTCACATGAATGAGACAATGGAACAAAAGATTGGGTCACTGGTTGAGCCGATTGTCAGAGAACGAGGGCTCGAATTAGTGGATGTGGAGTATATAAAGGAAGGGGCACATTGGTATTTGCGCCTTTTTATTGATAAAGACGGTGGCGTGGACATGGATGATTGTTCGGGTGTGAGCCATGCCGTAAGTGATATGCTCGACCAAAAAAATCCTATTCCACAGGCCTATATGCTGGAAGTGTCTTCTCCTGGACTGGAACGCCCTCTTAAAAAAGAAGCGGACTTTGTACGCTTTCAGGGAAGTTTGGTTACCGTACATACTACGTCTACATTTCAGGGGTATAAGGAATTTTCAGGAAATCTTGTCGGATTAATTGACGATGAAATCGTTTTGGAATATGAGGACAAGCGTATTGCGATTCCACGTAACGTAGTTAAAAAAACTCATTTATCGATGGAGTTCTAGTTTTTTTATGGACAACAGAATAAGGAGGAAAATGGAAAAATGAATATGGAGTTCATCGAGGCCCTTCACGAGTTAGAAAAAGGACGGGGAATTTCTGCAGAGATTTTATTCGAGGCTATTGAGGCAGCACTGATTTCCGCGTACAAGAAGAATTTCGGGTCATTACAAAATGTCCGGGTTCTTATTGACCGTTTAACCGGTGAGTTTAAAGTTTATGCTCGAAAGACCGTTGTCGAAGACGTGGAGGATACTCGGACTCAGGTTGGATTGGAGGACGCTCGTAAACTTGATCCTAATTACCAACTTGAAGACGTGGTGGAATACGAAGTAACCCCTCGTGAATTCGGGCGAATTGCGGCGCAAACGGCGAAACAGGTTGTCGTTCAGCGTATAAGAGAAGCTGAACGAGGTATGATCTATGATGAATATGTTAACCGTGAAGGGGATATTGTCACTGGGGTCGTTCAACGATATGAGCAGAAGAATGTGATTGTTGATTTAGGGAAGGTAGAAGCTGTACTTCCCGCTCAGGAACAAATCCCTGGAGAGGTGTACCAATCCTTCGAACGTCTCAAGACGTATGTCGTAGAGGTGAAAAAGACAACGAAAGGCCCGCAAATCATGCTGTCCCGTACACACCCTGGATTGATAAAGCGCTTATTTGAGCTTGAAGTACCGGAAATTCATGATGGCATTGTGGAAATTAAAGGTGTTTCACGTGAAGCAGGAGCTCGTTCTAAAATCGCCGTTTATTCGCGTGACACCAATGTCGATCCTGTGGGAGCTTGTGTTGGACCAAAAGGAGTTCGTGTACAAACTATTGTCACAGAATTAAAAGGGGAAAAGATTGATATCGTGAATTATTCAACGGATCCTCAAGAGTTTGTAGCGAACGCGCTTTCTCCTGCGAAGGTAATGGGAGTTTATCCTAAACTTAATGAGAAAGTTGCAATCGTCGTAGTTCCTGACTATCAACTTTCTTTAGCAATTGGTAAGGAAGGACAAAATGCCCGCCTTGCCGCAAAACTTACTGGGTGGAAAATTGATATAAAAAGTGAATCCCAAGCAGTAGCGCAAAATATTCTTTCTCAAGGACAAGAACAAGGGTATGAAAACCTCGAAGAATACGGTGACTATGAAGAGTATTCGGAATATGATGAATATATTGAGACAGATAACTATCAGGAATACGAAGAAAACGGACCTAATGAAGATGGGTTGATACATGAGGCAGATGCGTGTAATAACAGTGGAGATTATGATGCAGGCTCTTATGAATACAAACTCGATGAAAAATTTATCGAAGCTGTTAGTGATAATGCTCCTAATGAGATTGCAAAGGATATTATAGAGGATGAAAAAGTAAACTCTAAGGAGAAAGAAAAGAAAAGGATGGGGTGATGGTATGAAGACACGGAAAGTTCCAATGCGGATGTGTTTGGGTTGTCAACAAATGAAGCCCAAGAAAGAGCTCTTGCGAATCGTTAGAACTCCGGAAGGGACTGTTGAACCCGATCCTACTGGAAAACGGAATGGTCGTGGCGCATACCTTTGTCCTAACTCAATCTGTTTTCAAACCGCCGTCAAAGAGCGTCGATTTCGAAAGGCTTTTGGAATTGATGTCGATCCCGAAATAGTTGCGAACCTGGAAGGAAAGATTTCTTCGTGAATACACGTATCTTGTCATTAATTGGGATCGCTCGACGAGCAGGTAAAATAGGTTCTGGAGATGCACAGATTGAAGCTATGTTGAAAAAGAGAAAAGGGTTCCTTCTTATAATTGCGGAGGATGCTCTCGGTGCTCAGAAAAAATATATTCAGTGGGCTGGTGATCTTAAATTACCAGTTGTCGTCATCGGAACGAAACTAGAAATAGGTAACTCAATAGGACTTTCGCCGCGTTCAGCAGTGCTAATTTTAGATCAAGGGTTTGCTAAGGCTATTTTACTAGCAAGGAGCTGATGCTTGGAGCGTAATGGGGGAGCCGATTATGTGGGGGTGGTTAAATGAGTATTCGCGTTCATGAACTAGCAAAAGAATTGAATTTTAGTAGTAAAGAAGTGATGACTAGACTCGTGGCTATTGGAACAGATGTTAAAAATCATTTAAGTATGGTTGATCAAAAGGATGCGGATCGTATACGAAATCAACTGAAAGGAAAGGAGATAAATTTGGATCATTCTGAACACAAAAATACTGAGGAACTAAAACCAAATATTTCTGGGTCTGTGCAGGAGGGGCAACCGCAAGGACCACGTCCGGAAAACGAACAGCCGCAAGGACCACGTCCAGGAAACCAAGAACAGCCGCAAGGACCACGTCCAGGAAACCAAGAACAGCCGCAAGGACCACGTCCAGGAAACCAAGAACAACCACAAGGCCCACGTCCGGGATATCAAGGACAGCCACAAGGCCCACGTCCGGGATATCAAGGACAACCGCAAGGCCCACGTCCGGGATATCAAGGACAACCACAAGGCCCACGTCCGGGATATCAAGGACAACCACAAGGCCCACGTCCGGGATATCAAGGACAGCCACAAGGCCCACGTCCGGGATATCAAGGACAGCCACAAGGCCCACGTCCGGGATATCAAGGACAGCCACAAGGCCCACGTCCGGGATATCAAGGACAACCACAAGGCCCACGTCCGGGATATCAAGGACAGCCACAAGGCCCACGTCCGGGATATCAAGGACAACCACAAGGCCCACGCCCGGGATTCCAAGGACAACCGCAAGGTCCACGTCCGGGATATCAAGGACAACCACAAGGCCCACGCCCGGGATTCCAAGGACAACCACAAGGCCCACGCCCGGGATTCCAAGGACAACCGCAAGGTCCACGTCCAGGATATCAAGGACAGCCGCAAGGCCCACGTCCAGGATTCCAGGGACAACCGCAAGGCCCACGTCCAGGATATCAAGGACAATCACAAGGACCACGTCCAGGATTCCAGGGACAACCGCAAGGTCCACGCCCGGGATATCAAGGACAATCACAAGGACCGCGTCCGGGATATCAAGGACAATCACAAGGACCACGTCCGGGATATCAAGGACAGTCACAAGGTCCACGTCCAGGATATCAAGGACAATCACAAGGACCACGTCCAGGAATGGCTCCTCGTGCTGGTGCAAGCGCCCCGACGAGTCCAACCATTACAGAACAAGCCAAGAGGCAGGCGCCGGCTAGTAAAAAAGCCCAAGACAAAGCCTATGAACGGAAACGTGAAGTAGAAAAAGAAAGAGTAAATGCGATACGTTCACCGCATAAACGTTTTCAAAAGCATCCTAAAAAAGAAGTGCGGGATACGACTCCGAAACATATCGTGATTCAGGGGACAATTTCGGTACAAGATTTAGCTTCCAAAATGAGTCGTAAGGCTGGAGAGTTGATTAAACATCTTATGAACCTCGGAGTCATGGCGACCATTAATCAGGAGTTGGACACTGAAACTGCTACAATCCTGGCTGGTGAAATGGGTGTCACAGTTGAGGTAAAAGAAGAGAAATCAATGGCTGTTATTATAGATGAAGTAGATGCGCCGGAAGACCTCGTTTTCCGCCCACCCGTTGTAACGGTGATGGGACACGTAGACCATGGTAAAACGTCCCTCTTAGATGCAATTCGTACGACGCATGTGACGGCTTCCGAAGCTGGTGGGATTACGCAACATATTGGGGCGTACCAGGTTGAAATTAACGGACAGAAGATTACGTTCTTAGATACACCGGGTCATGAGGCCTTCACAGCAATGCGTGCTCGTGGTGCGCAAGTTACAGATATCGCTGTTTTGGTAGTGGCCGCTGATGATGGAATTATGCCACAGACTATTGAGGCTATTAATCATGCCAAAGCGGCTGAGGTTCCAATCATTGTGGCTATTAACAAAATAGATAGAGAAAATGCATCTCCCGAAAAAGTAAAACAAGAACTAACAGAACATGGTCTTGTTGTGGAAGAATGGGGTGGAGAGACCATTGCTGTCCCAGTATCCGCAAAAACCAAAGTCAACATCGAGCAGCTTCTTGAAATGATCCTACTTGTAGCAGAAGTTAAAGATTTAAAGGCAAATCCAAATCGTCCAGCAGTTGGAGCCGTTATTGAAGCAGAATTGGATAAAGGTAAGGGACCGATCGCTACCGTTCTTGTTTCTAAGGGTACTTTAAATATAGGAGATGTTGCTGTAGCCGGCTGTGCATTTGGTCGGATCAAGGCCATGGTGGATGATAAAGGGCGACGCGTTAAAAAAGCAGGCCCATCCATGCCAGTTGAAGTTCAGGGCTTGTCCGAAGTACCTGAGGCTGGAGAGACGTTCTATGTTGTTGCGGATGAAAAATTGGCTCGACATATTACTTCTGCACGTATTGCTATGCGTAAAGTGGAAGAATCCAAACAAACCGTTGTGAAGGTTAGCCTAGAAGATCTTTTTGATAAGATCAAAGAGGGCGAAATAAAAGAATTAAACATCATTATTAAAGCTGATGTACAGGGGTCAGTCGAAGCGTTACGGCAGTCACTTCTTCGACTTTCAACGAGCGAGGTTCGCGTCAATCCAATTCACGGCGGTGTCGGGGCGATTAATAAGAACGATATCATGCTGGCGTCAGCTTCAAATGCTATTATTATAGGTTTCAATGTTCGGCCCGACACTCACACGAAGGCGACAGCTGAACTTGAGGGTGTAGATTTGCGTCTTTATCGAGTTATCTATGATGCCATTGAAGATGTCAAAGCAGCTATGACGGGTTTACTTGATCCTACATTTAAAGAAGTAGTATTGGGTAAAGTAGAAGTACGTCAGGTCTTTAAAGTACCGAAGGCAGGAACTGTTGCTGGATGTATGGTGACAGAAGGAAAGATTGCTCGGTCTGCTAAAGTACGAGTCATTCGGGATGGAATTGTGATTCATGATGGTGTTATGGAATCACTACGACGTTTTAAGGATGATGTTAAAGAGGTTGCCGAAGGTTATGAATGCGGACTTGGCATTGAGAAATTCAATGATGTTAAAGAAGGGGATATCATTGAAGCGTTTATCATGGAAGAAGTCAAACGCACACTCTAGTAAATCAGCCCTGGAGGGATAGGTATGACAAAACATCGACCCAATCGTTTGGCAGAAACGCTCAAAGAGGAAATTTCTCAACTTATCCGTGTCGAGTTAAAAGACCCACGGATTGGCTTTGTAACTTTGACAAGTGTGGAGGTTGCCGATGATCTAGCACATGCGAGAGTATATGTTAGCGTCTTGGGCACTGAGGAAGAAGGAAAAGCATCCTTAGATGCTTTGAATCGTGCAGCGGGGTTTGTACGAAGTGAAATCGGTAAGCGTATACGACTTCGACATGTCCCAGCGATTGTTTTCAAATATGATCCTTCCATAGAACATGGTGCACACATTGCTAAGTTGTTACGGAATGTAGGAATATCCGAAGATACGGGTAGGGAAGATTCGCATGAATGATAACACTACCGGGGAAAAGATAATTGAAGTGTTAAGAAAAGCGCCAAAAGTGGCGCTTTTCTCCCATGTATCACCTGATGGAGATTGTATCGGGTCCATGCTGGCGATTGGTCTTGCGTTAGAAAAGATGGAAAAAGAAGTGACGTATTATAATCCCAATTCAGTGCCAAGTTATTTAACGTTTTTACCAGGTGCGTCTCGAATAACGCAGGCTATTCCTAACCCCCAGCCAGAAACTCTAATGTTCATAGACTGTACTGATCTTCAACGAGTTAATCTTACGATGTCAGATATTCTTGAAGATAGCACAGTGCTAAACTTGGATCATCATGTCTCAAATCAGTTCTTTGGTCACTTCAACTGGGTTGATGCCCAAGCTAGTGCTTGTGGAGAACTTGCATTGATTCTCATTAAGCAGCTAGGCGTGGAGATAGATATGGATATGGCCATCAACCTTTATACTGCAATAGTAACGGATACTGGCTGCTTTCAATATAGTAATACGACCTCGCAAACCCATCGATTGTCAGCAGAATTATTGGACAAAGGGCTTGATTTAGCGAGCATTCATCATAACATCTATGATCAGAAATCCCTTGCGCAGATTAAGTTGCTGCAATGTGCACTGAGCGGAATGGAAATCCATGCAGAGGGCCAGCTGGCAATCATGACCTTGAGTTTGGACGAGTTCGATAAATGTGGTGCAGAGCAGGAGTTGAGTGAAGGACTAGTTAATCACGCACGAAGTATAGCGGGTGTTGAGGTGGCAGTGTTACTGAAAGAGGTGGGGCCTCAAGAGATTAAGGGCGGGCTTCGGTCTAACCTCTGGTTTAATGTCAATGAAATTGCTGCCCAGTTCGGTGGCGGAGGGCACAAACGTGCTGCGGGATGTACTCTTAGAATTCCCATGGCCGAGGCAAAACAAAGCATGATTACGGTAATTGAGGAGGCGTTAAAGATTGGAAGGAATCATTAACGTCCTTAAGCCGCCAGGGATGACCTCCTCAGATGTCGTTGTCTGGATGCGAAAGGCATTAAACCTAAAAAAGATTGGCCACACAGGAACTCTTGATCCTGGGGTGGCTGGAGTGCTACCTCTTTGTGTGGGTAAGGGAACACGCTTAGCAGAATACATAACAGAGCAAGGAAAATCTTATCTTGCCGAGATTACATTTGGGATTACGACAGATACTCAGGATGCCTTTGGGAAAGTAAGCCAAGTGAGTTTACCGGAATTGAGACAAAGTGACTTAGAGCGCGTAATACCAGAGTTCTTGGGTAAAATTTCTCAAATTCCCCCAATGTATTCGGCGGTTCGTAAAGAAGGTAAACATCTTTACGAATATGCTCGGCAAGGTTTATCGATTGAGAGAGCCCCTCGTGAAGTGTCTATTTATAAATTAAAGCTGAAAAAATGGTACGAAGGGGAGTACCCCCGGGCGATCTTGGATATTGAGTGCTCAAAAGGTACATATATTCGGACTCTATGTCATGACCTAGGGCAGGCCTTGGGTTGTGGAGCGAATATGTCCTATTTATTGCGCGTTCGTTCTGGCCCGTTCAAGATTCAGGAGAGTTGGACACTTGAGGAGATCGAAAAGCAAGTACGTGAGTCAAGCTATCCTTTCTTACTGCCGCTCACTGCCGGAATAGATCTGCCTCGTGTATCGTTATCTGCAGCTCGCGCAAAGGCATTTAGGAATGGTTTGTCAACAAGGCGAGAATTAGTCAAGGTATCTGCCGAAGGAAATGAACCCTATGTACAGGTGATTGAGGATGGAGAATTAATCGGTATTGGGGTCTGGCGTGAAGAATGTTTATTTCCACATAAGGTTTTTGGATGATTTAGGAGGGTCAATTCCGTGCAAGTTCGAACAAGTCTGCCTATGGAAGGCAAAGAACCCTGTGTCTTAGCGTTAGGTAATTTTGATGGAGTACATCAGGGACACCGTCGTTTGCTTGAGCATGGATTAGAACAAGCGGTACGTTTGGGTGTGGGGCTTGATGTTTTGATCTTTGAGCCTCATCCATTAAAAGTATTATTTCCTGAACGGGGAGTAAAGTTGCTGTCCGCTATTCAAGATCGATTGCGATATTTAGAAGAGATGGGTGTTCATACAGTTTATCTTTTACCATTTACTATGGAAATGGCGAATACTTCACCAGAACGGTTTGTTGAGACGATACTTCTACCCCTTGGAGTAATTCATGTTGTGGTTGGTTTTAACTACTCATTTGGTGCCCATGGTAAAGGAAACCCTGAGTTGATCCAGATCTTAGGGCAGAAGCTTGGTTTTGGAGTGAGTGTTCTCCAGGCCCAAATGCTGGGTGGTCAGGTGATTTCCTCAAGTAGTATTCGTAAGGCCTTACTTCAAGGGGATATTAGATTAGCTAGCTCTCTACTTGGGCGCCCACCTTGTCTTCGAGGAACAGTGGTACATGGGGAGGAACGAGGACGTCAGCTTGGTTATCCGACGGCCAACATACTTCCAGCAGAAGACATACTCATTCCGAAGCGAGGAGTATATGCGGTTTGGGCCGAGTTGGATGGTAGACAAGTGCCAGGGATGATGAACATTGGCATGAAGCCAACCTTTCACGATTTGTATGGCACCTCGGTGGAGGTCCATTTCTTTGATTTTAAGAAAGATCTGTACGATAGAGAGATTTTGGTACACATAGAAGAACGTTTGCGCGATGAACGGAAATTTAATGGAATAGACGAACTTTTGATCCAACTTAAAAAAGATCGAGAAAAGGCTGATTATGTCTTGACAAAGATCCTTTTACAGCATACAACTTTACAAAAACATGATTAACATGTATACTGTTTTAGAATCGATTAGAATCCACTGACTCGGATTGGCGAGGTCTCCGACGCTGACCTGGGCAGTTGGAAATTATTAAAATGGGGGAATTTCTCATGATGACAACCGAAAGAAAACAAGAAATTATTTTAAAGCATGCCCAACACGAAGGGGACACGGGTTCTCCGGAAGTACAAATTGCACTTCTCACTGAACGGATTACTTATTTAACAGAACACTTTAAGACTCATAAGAAAGACCACCATTCCCGTCGTGGACTCTTAAAAATGGTCGGTTCAAGACGCGCATTGTTGACCTATTTGAAAAATGTTGACTTTGATCGTTATCGTAATATTATTGCGGTACTTGGTCTGCGGAAATAATACGGAAAAAAGAGAAAGAAGCGGATCTAGCATGATCCGCTTCTTTCACCTTATAGGGGATTTTTAAGTAGAGTTTTATTAAATAGGTTTTATTTATGCAAATTGCAGGAAATAATAACAATATGTCGAAGAGAAAACAAGTTGAATAGAAGGATTGAATAGTTTTAAGGGGGTTTCATCGTGAAACAGGAAATACTTGAAAAGTCACTCTCGGTCGGTGGGAGAACTATGACTTTCCAAACTGGAAAAATTGGTAAACAAGCGGGAGGCTCGGTTTTTCTCCGCTATGGGGATACAGTAGTTTCTGCTTTTGCTACATGCAGCGCAGCACCTCGGGAAGGAATCGATTTCTTTCCTTTGACCGTTGAGTTTGAAGAACGGATGTATGCAGCAGGTAAAATTCCAGGCGGATTTATTAAACGTGAAGGAAGGGCTAGTGAGAAGGCAACTCTGTCCGCTCGTTTAATTGACCGTCCAGTTCGTCCGTTGTTCCCACAAGGGTTTCGTAATGATGTCCAAGTGGTGGCAGCGGTTATGTCCGTAGATCAAGATTGTGCGACAGATATTACGGCTATTAATGCAGCGTCTGCAGCCTTAACCATCTCGAATATTCCTTTTGAAGGTCCGATTGGAGCAGTCACAGTAGGACTTGTTGAGAATGAATTTGTCATTAATCCTACGATTGATCAAGCGGCTAAAAGCTTAATGCTTCTTACGGTGGCAGGAACGGAAGATGCTGTCATGATGGTGGAAGCTAGTGCTCACGAAGTGCCCGAAGATCAAATATTGGATGCGATTATGTTTGGACATTCGGAAATCAGAAAGATTGTTAAGTTCATCGCGGAGTATCGTGAAGAAGCTTTGACTTTGGGTTTAGCTAAAGAGAAACGCGAAGTGAAGTTTACTAAAATCGAAGATCGTCTTGTCGAATCGGTTAAAGCATATGCCTATGATAAATTAGATGCCGCAGTACGCGTGGAAGAGAAGCATGCTCGGGAAGATGCAATCGACGAAGTTAAAGCAGAAGCCTTGAGTTATTTTGAAGCCGAGTTCCCAGATGATACTAAAGCTATCAAGGCAGTTCTGGAAGACATCGTGCATCTGATTGTCCGCAAATTGATCACGGATGAGCATATTCGTCCGGATGGTCGGGCAGTGGACGAAGTTCGCCCAATCAGTATTGAAGTAGGAATCCTGCCGCGTACTCATGGGACAGGCCTCTTTACAAGAGGGCAAACTCAGGTGTTAACTGTCACAACGTTGGGTGCTGCAGGTGACGAACAAATTTTAGATGGCTTAGGTCTTGAACGGTCAAAGCGATACATACATCATTATAATTTCCCCCCCTATAGTGTTGGGGAAACCCGACCGATGCGAGGACCAGGACGTCGAGAGATTGGTCACGGCGCACTTGCGGAAAGAGCGTTACTACCTGTTTTGCCAGATGAAAATGAATTTCCCTATACAATCCGTTTAGTTTCTGAGGTTTTAGAGTCAAATGGTTCAAGCTCAATGGCCTCTGTTTGCGGAAGTACCCTCTCCCTAATGGACGCAGGTGTTCCTATCACATCTCCAGTGGCAGGCATTGCAATGGGTCTTATTAAGGAAGGGGATCAGATCGCAATTCTCACCGATATTCAGGGCTTAGAAGATCACTTTGGAGATATGGATTTCAAAGTAGCTGGGACTAGCAAAGGTGTAACTGCTTTGCAAATGGATATTAAGATCATGGGCGTTTCCCGCGAGATTCTATCTAGGGCCTTAAGCCAAGCTAAAGCTGGACGGCTTTTTATTCTCAATAAGATGTTGGCTGTCATGGACAAACCACGTCCTCAACTTTCTACCTATGCACCTAGAATCATTACTGCATCTATTCATCCGGATAAGATACGAGATGTTATTGGACCAGGTGGAAAGACGATCAAAAAGATAATTGATGAAACAGGAGTTAAGATTGACATTGAGGATGACGGCCGAGTCTTTATCTCTTCAATGAACGGCGATGGAGGAGAACAGGCGTTAAGAATTATTCAGTCCTTAACTCAGGAAGTGGAAGTAGGTAAAACCTATAAGGGTAGAGTCACGCGGGTCATGGATTTTGGCGCTTTTGTAGAAGTTATCCCGGGCGTTTTGGGTCTTACTGGCAAGGAAGGGCTCGTTCATATTTCCCAACTTGCCCATGAACGCGTCGAAAAGGTAGAAGACATTGTAAAAGTCGGTGATGAGATCATGGTTAAAGCGACAGCCATTGATAAACAGGGTCGTTTGAATCTTTCTCGTAAAGAGGCTATGCCAAACGTACGTAAGGAAAATCCAACCAGCCTCTAAATCGTTCTCAAGCATTTTGAGTTCATTATGTTATATAATCTAAATGATGACAGTCTGTGAGTCCCTCTATCCGCATAAATTTTAAGGAGGGGGGACGCGAATGTTCATTAACTTAAAAATCTCGCGACGAATACTCTCGTTAGGCGGGATTTTCTTTCTATTGTTCGCTGGAGTTGTCGCGGAAAAGTGGATTACGGTATCTCATTCTGCAGTCTTAAAGCCCATTGATCAGGTTAAAACGGAACAAAAAGTTATGGCATTAACAATCAATGTGGATTGGGGCGAAGAATATATCCCAGCAATATTAGACACTTTAGATAAAGGCAAAGCACCGGCAACATTTTTTGTCACTGGACGTTGGGCTAAGAAAAATCCAGACTTGCTAAAAATAATAGCAAGCCGTGGTCACCAAATTGAGAACCATGGATATTCTCACCCGCATCCTGACCAGCTTTCCATTGGATCAAACCAAGAAGAAATCAAAAAAACCGAAAGCATTATCGAAGGCATTATTGGGCGGAAAACACGTTTTTATGCGCCTCCTTATGGGGAAAAAGGTGCATCTGGACTACGCGCTGCCCATGATTTGGGCTATCAGACCATTCTATGGACCCTAGATACTGTGGATTGGCGAACGGATAGTACGCCGGAGCTTATTGCTAAACGTATTATTAATCCAGCGATACGGTTTGGAATTAAACCGAATAAGTCTGGAGCCATTGTATTGATGCATCCGAAATCGAATACAGTCAAAGCTCTGCCTGTCATTCTCGACCAACTGTCCCGAGAAGGATATATTTTCCAAACTCTTGATGGACTAATAACATTTGACCAGATCGGAGATACTACCTCATGACGAAAAGAAGTAGAAGTTGAGGTGGTTCGATGATCAGGCAAAAGTGGACGCATGCTAGGTGCTGCGTCTTTCTTTGTATTATAAGCATGGGCTTTGGCATTTTACCCTCAGTCCCTGTTTATGGTGCGACAGCAAAAAATCCGGCATCAGGAAAGATAGTTAAGAAACCTATCACGCCTAAGCCTACTGCAGTCGAATTAGGGCCTTCTAGGATTAGCGCAGAAGCTGCTGTGTTGATGGATGTAGCTACCGGCGATGTTCTCTTCAATAAACAGGCAAATAAACGTCGCCCACCTGCCAGTACCACGAAAATCATGACCGCTATCTTGGGCATGGAGTTAGGGCGGCCTGATGAAGTAGTAACCGTAAGTAAGAAAGCAGCTGCTGTCGGCGAAGCAACCTTGCATCTTGATCCAGGAGAAAAGATCACTTTATATGAACTCATTACCGGAGCTTTAGTACGTTCAGGGAATGACGCTTGTGTTGCTATTGCTGAGCAAATTTCGGGAAGTGAAGAGCAGTTTGTCAAACTTATGAATCGTAAAGCGTTGGCTCTGGGCGCGGAAAATACTCATTTTGAAAACACTAACGGCCTTCCACTGAAAGAGCATTATTCCACCGCTTACGATCTTGCTCTGATGGCTCGCCATGGTTTGCAAATTCCGCAATTTGGATCGATTACTCGTCAAAAAGAAACGAAAATTCACTTCCTAGAGCCGGATGCCTTCATGGATTTGCGAAATACGAATAAACTACTCTGGAATTATCCGTATGCAGATGGAGTAAAAACTGGGACGACCACTGCGGCAGGGAAATGTCTTGTTGCATCTGCAACGAAGGAAGGACGACAGCTATTGGTTGTGGTTCTTAATGCACCCGATCGGTTCGGGGATGCGAAGAAACTTTTGGAGTGGGGTTTTGAAAAAAAAGAGTCAGTTCCGCTTGATAAGGCAGGACAGGCGACTGCGCAATTGCAGGATCCCAAACAAATCCAATTGATTATTACTGATCCTAATTAAAATGTCAGTAGTTCTAGAAGTTAAACGCAAGAAACTCCAAACCTGAGTCGTGTGGGAAAAATGTGAAGGAGTTGACTGTATTGTATCGAAAGACGGTATTGCCTAATGGGGTTAGAATTATTACAGAAGAAATCGAACATGTGCGTTCCGCTGCTTTTGGAGTATGGGTGGGAGCAGGTTCCAGAGATGAACGTGAAGGGTACGAGGGTATATCTCATTTTATGGAACATATGTTTTTTAAAGGGACGGAACATCGAAGTGCGCGCGCTTTAGCGGAATCCCTCGAAGCCGTTGGTGGACAGCTGAATGCCTTCACGACGAAAGAATATACCTGCTACTATGCTAAAGTTCTAGATGAGGACCTTGATCTGGCAATTGATGTTTTAAGTGATATGTTTTTCCATTCGCTTTTCGATGAAAAGGAAATCGAAAAGGAGAAGAATGTAGTTATTGAAGAAATTAAAATGTATGAGGATTCTCCTGATGAACTGATTCATGATATTTTTTCTGAGTATGTATGGAATGATCATCCCTTAGGAAAGCCGATCTTGGGGACGGAGGAGAGCATAAGGTCATTAAGTCGGGATAAAATTATGCATTTTCTCTCAGAGCATTATGCCCCAGACAATGTTGTCATCGCTGTGGCAGGTAAGATTAAGCATGATGAGGTTGTAGAGAAACTGACTGATCAGTTCGGCACTTTCAAGAGGGGAGGGCGACGGGTTCTCGAAGGAACGCCCACCGGTCAGACTGTTCAACACTATCAAAAGAAAGAGACGGAGCAGATGCATATTATCCTGGGGGTACCAGGGCTGGGTCAGGACGACGAGGATATTTATGCGATGCACATCTTCAACAATATTTTAGGTGGAGGATTGAGCTCCAGGTTGTTCCAGGAGATACGAGAACAGCGCGGATTGGCTTATTCCGTGTATTCTTATCACTCCACATATGTAGATACGGGGCTATTCGCGGTCTATGCCGGAACGAGTCCCAATAATACTAGAGAAGTGATCGAGTGTATTCTCCAAGAGCTGAAGGATATTGAGCAAAATGGTATAACCAAAGAGGAATTAGAAAGGACCAAGGCGCAAATTAAAGGTGGTCTATATCTAGGGCTTGAATCAGTAAGCAGTCGGATGAGTCGCTTGGGGAAAACAGAACTTACGTATAACCGTGTACTTTCGCCTGAAGAAGTGGTGGAAAAACTGGAAAAGGTGACCTTGGACGATGTATTGCGCGTGGTCGGACGACTTTGGCAGAAAGATAAAATCAGTATTATGACCATGGGCCCTTCAGGACATGACGTTAAATTATCCGATTTATTAAAGCAGACTGGTTGGGAAGAGTAGGCAAAAGCCTACTCTCTTTATAATAACTTGACCTATTAATAGTTATTGAGGAAAAGGGGTTAAAAGAAGGTGCTAAATCCAATCACAGTAAAGATCAAAAAGATGGCGAACTATTCCTCGGCCCTTCCTTCATATGCAACACCTGGCTCAGCGGGTGTAGATCTGTGTGCTAATCTCCACGAATCATTGACGGTGAGCCCTGGAGGAAATGTTAAAGTTCCGACCGGTTTAGCCATCGAACTCCCTAGTGAAAATGTGGTCGCACTTGTTTTTGCACGAAGCGGCCTGGCAAGTCGTTCTGGGATTGGGTTAACGAATGGAGTGGGTGTAATTGATTCCGATTATCGGGGGGAAATTCAAGTCTTAATGCAAAATCTTGGACACCAACCCGTTACAATCAATCCTGGAGATCGAATCGCCCAAATGCTTTTTATGCCAGTTTTTCAGGCGCTTTTTGAAGATGTTGCAGAACTTAAGGAATCGTCTCGTGGAGCAGGGGGGTTCGGTTCGACGGGAATTTGAGATGAAGGGATTGTAGTCCAATTTCTTTTAATTCCAAGTTCTACGGAAGTTTGTCTTTTCATACAATCCCCATGAGGGGGAGTGAAAATGCAAGCCCTTTGGGTTATGCTTCTAGTCATGGGAGTGGCTATTTCGATACGTGAACGAAAGTATATGACGATGTGGCGATCATCTCAACCAACGTCAAATCAGCTGGCTTCAGTCGTAAGTCAATTGGTTGGCACAGCAGGAGGAATTTATCTCTCACTGGAACTCTTATTCTCCTTCCTGAAAATACCCGAAGATTGGTGGAGTCAATCTGTTTTCTTTGTTGAGCCACTTGCTGCCATTTCCTTAATTCTTGCAATCGTACAACCGTTTGGCGTAAAAGCTTGGATGAGACTTAGGAAATAGGGAAGGGAGAGGATAAGATGCTTTTGAGTGAACTTGCTGGTAAAGAGATTATCAATCTTCATGATGGTGTAAAATTAGGTCTGGTGGGAGACGCTGATCTTGATATTTCTTTAAACGGATCTGTGGAGGCAATCATTCTAACTCCACGCGGGGGGGCAGGATTTTGGGGTTCAAGGGGAGAACGGGAACGCGATATCTTGGTGATTCCTTGGCAAACTATTAAAAAAGTAGGTTCTGAGGTTATTATCATTGATTTGCAGAATAAATCAAAAAATAACCGATAATATTCAATTTGACAGAGGACGGGATACCCAATAGAATGAATGGTAAAGCTGTAACCCCGCATTGCATTTGGCAAACGGGGTTTTTGGCTTATCATCGCAGGAGGGGTTTCGTTGAAAAAAATTCGAGTTTTCATAGCTGGAGCAAGCGGGAAAATGGGTCAGGAAGTGATTCGTTCGCTTTTGGGACAAGATGATATGCTTTTGGTAGGAGCTTCAGATACAAGACATCAAGGGATGGACATAGGATTTATTGTGGGTCTTCCGCGAGTTGGTGTAGATATTACGGGTCCATTGGATCCTGAAATCTTACGAACGTCGCGTGCTGATGTTTTAGTGGATTTTACGAATCCTCAATCTGTATTAAAAAACGCAAAAATGGCAATTATGGCTGGAGTAGTTCCGGTCGTGGGAACAACTGGGTTAGACGAAGCTGAGATTGAAGAAATTCGAGCGCTCGTTGTTAAAGAACAGGTAGGAGCGTTCCTTGCTCCGAATTTCTCGATCGGGGCAATTTTGATGATGCGCTTTGCTAAGGAAGCGGCAAAATACTTTCCCAATGTGGATATTATTGAATTGCACCACGATCAAAAATTAGATGCTCCATCAGGAACCGCATTAAAAACAGCAGAGATGATCTTAGAAGACCGTGGTCCCATGGTTCAAGGACACCCGAATGAGTACGAGAAAGTTTCTGGAGCAAGGGGCGCAGATGTTGAGGGTATTCATATTCACTCTGTCCGTTTACCTGGCTTGATTGCCCATCAAGAAGTATTATTTGGGGGATTAGGCCAGGCCCTAACAATTAGGCATGATGCGTTTTCAAGAGAGACCTATATGCCGGGAGTTATGTTGAGTATTCGCAAAGCGATTGAATTGACTGGTCTCGTCATTGGATTGGATAATTTCCTCGATTAGGTAATTATCCAGCGTAACCGTAGCCCGCATTCCCTCATATAATGGATAGTAGTCAAAGGGACACTGTCTCAAAGGGGGGCATAAAGATGAGTGCGGGTTTGAAAGGAATTCGTTTAGCCGTAATCGGGGGGGATGAGCGAGAAATATACTTGATCCCCGAACTTCAAAAACAGGGAGCCTACATAGTCGGGGTCGGATTCGAGAATGCTTCTCCCATACCGGGATTGACGCTTGCGCCATCACTACAAGACGTAGTTGGCCAAGTGGATGCATTGCTTTTTCCAATGTTCGGCACTGATGAACGTGGGGTTGTGAAAGCCAAGTACTCTGCTTCGCCTATTGTATTAAACAAAGAAGTACTTCGAGCTATTCCAGCGCGTGTACCACTAATTATTGGATTCGCGCGGCCAGCTTTGAGGTCAATAGCAGAGAACCTGGGAATCCAATTGGTAGAAACCGCAATCCTTGATGAACTTGCTATCCTTAATTCTATACCTTCGGCAGAAGGAGCCATTCAGATGGCGATGGAGTCCACTACCATTACAATTCATGGAAGTGAGAGCGTCGTCATTGGCTTGGGGCGAAGTGGGTGGACGCTAGCACGCATGTTACAAGGGATTGGAGCACACGTGACGGGGGTTGCTCGTAAGCCTAAGGTCCTAGCGCGTGCAACCGAAATGGGACTCCATGCAGTCCATTTTGCAGATCTTGAGGATGAGATTGGTCGTGCGGAAATTATCTTCAATACCGTACCTCAACCAATATTAGATCGCGTGATGTTAGAAAAGGTGGCGCGGGATGCGGTCATTGTGGATTTGGCTTCTATACCAGGGGGCACAGATTTTGAATATGCGCAGATGTTGGGCATAAAAGCACTTCTGGCTCCGGGTCTTCCTGGCATTGTAGCTCCCAAAACGGCTGGCAAAATTCTTGCTCAAATTTACCCGCAACTTATTCTTCGTCACTTGACCACAGGGAATGGTTCGTTTCAGTCTTGAAAGTGGAGGTGCGAAGGGATGCAGGTTGACGGGTTAAAAATTGGGTTTGCTGTTACGGGATCACATTGTATGTTACATGAAGTTTCAAAGGTCATGAAACAACTAGTTGATGAGGGTGCTGATGTGACACCCATTATCTCCTATTCGGTTGAAACTATGGATACTCGTTTTGGAAAATCAGCGGAATGGAAAAGTAAATTTAAGGAAATTACGCATAAAGAATTGATTCAGACGATCCCAGCTGCTGAGCCGGTTGGGCCCAAGAAGATGTTCGATTGTTTGGTTATTGCTCCGTGTACCGGAAATACCTTGGCTAAACTGGCGAACGGAATTACGGATACACCAGTACTCATGGCAGCAAAATCTCATCTTCGAAATCAAAGACCGTTAATCTTGGCGATTTCTACTAATGATGGCTTAGGGTTAAATGCGCGCAATATCGGAACTTTGCTCATCACGAAGAGCATTTATTTGGTACCGTTTGGTCAAGATAATCCCGCTGATAAAGCGAATTCTTTAGTGGCACATATGGATAAAGTTAAGGACACTATTCTTATGGCTTGTGAAGGAAAACAAATTCAACCAGTACTTTGGGATTATCGATAAAGTGCTAATGGCCTAACAAAACAAGGTGCCTTGCTTTTTCGAGCAGGGCACCCTTTACACAACGTGAATTGTAGCCAAAAATAAGGAGGAACATAAGGGATGCCGAATGTAGCAATCGTTGGCGCCACGGGCGCAGTTGGACAAGAGTTTTTGAAAATCCTCGCCGAACGCAATTTTCCTATTAATAAACTGAGATTGTTAGCCACAAAGCGATCTGCTGGTAAACGTATTCTATGGCAAGGCCAGGAATTAGAGGTTCAAGAGACAACCCATGAGAGTTTTAAGGGTATTGATATTGCTCTTTTTGCTGGAGGATCAGGAAGTACGGAGTATGCCCATGCTGCGGTCAATAGCGGGGCGGTTGTGATCGATAATAGTAGCGCTTTTCGGCTTGATCCAGAAGTCCCTCTTGTTGTACCTGAAGTTAATCCTGAAGATGTCCAATGGCATAAGGGGATTATTGCCAACCCAAATTGTTCAACAATTATTATGGCGGTTGCCCTCAAGCCAATCTATGATTTAGCAGGAATTCGTCGTGTCGTTGTTTCGACCTACCAAGCCGTATCCGGAGCGGGACGAGAAGGTATTGAGGAACTTGAATCACAGGTTAAGGCCTGGTCTCAAGGTGAAGACCTCAAAGCGAATGTTTTCCCTTATCAAATTGCTTTTAATCTTATTCCCCGTATTGATGTATTTCAAGAGGGAGACTACACCAAAGAAGAGTGGAAGATGGTCAAGGAAACACAAAAGATTTTCCACGCTCCAAATATGGCTATCACAGCAACTACGGTTCGTGTACCGGTTTTCCGCAGTCATTCGGAGTCAATAAATGTTGAGACTGACCGGTTAGTTAGTGTCTCCGAAGTCCGAGCGGCTTTGAGTAAAGCAGCAGGTGTTATTGTAGATGACGAGCCTAGTAAGGACCACTATCCGATGCCCTGGTTTAGCTCTGACAAGGACGAAGTCTATGTCGGGCGCTTGCGTAAAGACTTTTCCATTGCTCAAGGGTTTAACTTGTGGGTGGCCGGAGATCAAATTCGTAAGGGCGCGGCGACAAACGCCGTGCAAATTGCAGAACTCCTTTTATAAAATCATGCCAACATTCATGGAAGAAAGAGGAGGGAATGGGCTTGCGTATTTTGGTACAGAAGTTTGGCGGGACTTCCGTGGCCACAGAAGAGCGGAGAGCTCAGGTGGCCTCCAAAGTTTCGGAGGCTGTTCATTGTGGATATTCTCCAGTGATTGTCGTTTCGGCGATTGGTCGTTCCGGGGATCCTTACGCAACAGATACGTTTCTGACTATGGTAAAAGGAATCTATCCTGATTTACCAAAACGCGAATTGGATCTTTTAATGAGTTGTGGGGAAGTGATTTCTGGAGCTGTTTTAGTAAGTACGTTAAATAGTCAGGGATTTGAGGCGGTTCTTCTTACTGGAGGGCAAGCAGGAATTATCACTAACAATGATTTCGGGGATGCCCGAATTGTACGGGTGGAACCAGGTGCTATACTAAATAAGCTTTCAGAAGGAAAAGTGGTCGTCGTCGCAGGATTCCAGGGAATGACCGAAGATGGTCAGATTACAACCCTTGGACGAGGAGGAAGCGACACGACGGCCTCTGCACTTGGGGTGGCCCTTAATGCTGAATCTATCGATATTTATACAGATGTTGAGGGAATCATGACGGCAGATCCTAGAATCGTTGAAGATGCGCGTATTTTGGATACGGTTACTTATAATGAAATTTGTCAATTAGCCTACCAAGGATCTAAAGTCATACACCCTCGCGCTGTAGAAATAGCAATGCAACGGAATATTCCGCTCAGAATTAAATCAACTTTTTCAGATACACCAGGAACATTGGTGACCAACATGCATCCGGATCGAGGAGTAGGCACCGATATTACCACTGATCGTATCATAACGGGAATTGCTCATACATTAAGTGTCACCCAACTTCGAATTTTAAAAGGGGATGCTCCTGACTTACATCTGACAGACAAACGGATTTTTAAAGCGATGGCACTTGCAGATATTAGCGTGGATTTTATCAGCGTACAGCCAGAAGCGGTGCTTTACACCGTTTCAGATGAGGTTGCGTCCAAAGCTGTTAAAATTCTAGAAAATATGGGCTATGAACCAGGGGTTGTATCAAACTGTTCTAAAGTTTCGATTATTGGCGCCGGAATAGCAGGTGTTCCCGGTGTTATGGCTGACATGGTTGAAGCGCTTTCAGACGCTGGAGTGACTATCTTACAATCTGCTGATTCACATACGACCATTTGGGTGCTGGTGCATAAAGAAGACATGGTGAACGCTGTAAAAACTTTACACAAAAAGTTTCAACTAGGGGTTTAATGAGGTAACTATTGTGAAAAGAAAGGGTGAGAAAGATGTCTTTTGGAAGAGTGTTGACAGCCATGGTAACTCCTATGAATGAAGCATTGGAGGTTGATTATGAAGAAGCAGCACGCTTAGCTCAGTACTTATTTATCCATGGATCTGATGGCATCGTGGTTTGTGGAACGACAGGAGAATCACCGACAGTCACAGACAAGGAAAAAATAGAATTATTTAGGGTAGTAAAGGCAGCCTTAGGCTCAAAATGTACGGTGATTGCCGGAATTGGGTCTAATTCGACGGATTCCAGTATTAAACTTGCTCGTCAGGCTGCGGCAACAGGTGTTGATGGACTGATGGCAGTGGTGCCTTATTATAATAAACCCTCACAAGAGGGGATGTTTCAACACTTTAAAGCGATTGCGGAGGCAACGTCTCTTCCCTTAATGCTTTATAATGTACCAGGTAGGACCTCAGCTAATTTATCGCCTGAGACTGTGAAAAGATTATCCGAGATTTCAAACATTGTTGCCTTAAAGGAGGCGGCAGGTTCCCTTGATCAGGTGAGTGAGCTTAAAAGGATGTTACCTTCAGAGTTTGAGGTTTTTAGTGGAGATGACTCTTTGACTTTGCCTATGTTGGCTTTAGGCTGTAGTGGAATCGTTAGTGTGGCAGCCCATGTCATTGGGGATGAAATGAAAGAAATGGTGGATGCGTGGTTTGCTGGGGATACGGCCCGGGCGACAAGGTTGCATCTTGAACTTTTCCCAATATTTAAGGGTATTTTCGTGACGGCAAACCCGGTTCCAATAAAGGCCCTCTTGAATATGGATGGGATTAAAGCTGGCGGAGTTCGTCTGCCTCTAGTTAAGGCGACATCAGAAGAAATAAAATTTTTAAAAGACCTTATGAATAATTTTAAAAGTGTGCACACCGATAGCCCTAAGAGCACTCGAGTAATTTCGGAATTGAAAGTCGCGTCAGAAAAGGTTAGTAACCCAATTGCTTAGAAAATCACTACAATTCATTACAATAAATCATGCCTTAGGGACGTAAATGAAATAATATAGCGTTATCCTTCATAGATTTACGTTAGGCGCGAAGGAGGGGTTGTAACGAACTTATTTCCAGTTTGTTACAACCCCATTTTTTTTACTCCAAATGTTATGTGACTACTAACTACTTGGTGGTGTATATCCTCTTTTCGGATAGCGTTCACGACTTAGTCAATTGTAAACTTCCATCCGCAATAGAATTCATCAGGATGAGGGTCAGGTGGGCAGGCTACGCAAATCGTCTTAATTCGTGGGTCAATCGTAGAAGCGAATAATGAATACTCCACTTCTCCAACTGGTTTGCAAGGATGATCTGGAAGGTTCTTCCTCTTGCGTGCAGATTGAACGCGACAATCTTTCATATAGAAAACTAATGTTCGATCATCTGGTCTAGAGCTTTCTTGCTCATTTAAAAAGGCATAAAGTCGGAACTTCAGCGCTCTTTCCAGTGCATCAAGTCCCCCATTTTTAGGCAAATCGAGGAAGGACATTATGCGTTTGGCTTCAATAACTGTAAACTTCCTCCATGCTTCGACATCACGCTCAACTGCTTCATCAAGTCCACGTGCTTGTTCAATGGCTTGGAACCAAAGCCCATCGTGAGCCAACCAACGTTTGGCGAAATCACCCAACAGCTCCAAAGCTTGTTCTCGTGTTAGGTCTTCCTTAGAGTTCAACATCTTAATTTCTCCCCCTCTTAATATATATTGAAAATTCTCTATATTAAGAGTATTCGATTTCTATTCTCAAATTCCTGCCTAATAAAAAAAAGTCACCACCCACTGTGGGTGGCGAACTTGAGGATTAGTGAAATGGTTTTGAACAAATTGCTCAGACTATTTGTTTTGAGGTTCGTAGAAAGCACACTCTGCTTCACGATCCATTAAGCTAGATGTGACGCTTAGCGTCTCAAGTTGACAGTGTCCATCTTCGTTGTGATTACATTGAACTGCTGAACAAACAACATTGGTCATGATTTTAACCACCTTCCTCGACAATACTCAAAGTTATAGTTTCACAAAACGAACTATTATATACTTACATAAAGTCAGATAAGTATTGTATGAACTGTCAGTGGGAAGTAACTTGCCAGTTGGCGCTTTGCGCGCTATAATGAACTATATTTATTGTGCGGCTAGTTTCATAGATGCTTTTCGAAATACTGACGAATACTGGGCGTCGTTGTGTTCGTTTTTGGTATTTCGCGTCTTTTTGGTGTCTATGTATTGGGCATCGAAGGAACCACGAGGGTCTCCTTAGCTTTTTAGGCACAATGCAAGAGATAAAATAAATACAGGAGGTAGATTTGATTGCCCAAAGAGCATAAACTACAAATTATTCCATTAGGCGGACTCGGAGAAATCGGGAAGAATATGACTGTGATTCGCTATGACAATCAGATGGTGTTAGTTGATGCCGGATTAGCGTTTCCAGATGAAGATATGCTTGGGATAGATATTGTAATCCCAGACTACTCATATTTGATCGAACACAAAGAAATGTTGCTTGGCATATTGCTTACACACGGACATGAAGATCATATTGGTGCATTACCCTACTTATTGAGAGATGTAGATGTTCCAATTTATGGGACGCGTTTGACGTTAGGTATTATTCAGTCCAAGATGAAAGAGAACAATTTAAACAATATCAAAGCTACTGTCGTACAACCGCGTGATGTTATTAAACTTGGGGTTTTTAGAATTGAATTCATTCGTGTCAACCACAGTATTCCGGATGCAGTATCGATAGCTATCCATTCCCCTTTAGGAACGATTGTTGTGACGGGGGACTTTAAGTTAGATCACACTCCTGTTTCTGGAGAGATACTAGACATTCATAAATTTTCTGAACTGGGAGACAAAGGAGTTTTGTGTTTACTTTCAGACAGCACGAATGTGGAAAGAGCTGGATTCACGCCGTCAGAAAGTCATGTCGGGGAAATGATTGAGGAAGCTTTTCGTAATGCTAAGGATCGTGTCATCCTTGCTAGCTTTGCTTCCAACGTATACCGACTTCAACAAGCAATAACCTCTGCTGTAAATACTAACCGTAAAGTGGCGGTTGTGGGACGAAGCATGGTCAATATTGTTGGGATCGCCGAGGAACTGGGATATTTAGATATTCCGGAGGGCACTCTTATGGATATTGATGAAATAATCGGCTTACCAGGAAATCAAGCCTGTATTTTAACCACAGGAAGTCAGGGTGAACCGATGTCTGCACTGACTCGAATGGCAAACCATGATCATCGTCATGTTGCGATTCAACCGGGAGACACAGTAATCATTTCTGCCAGCCCAATTCCAGGTAATGAGAAATCTGTAGCCAAGACGGTGGATCAATTATTTAAGCTTGGAGCAAATGTGATCTATGAATCGGCAGAGGGAATGCACGTATCGGGTCACGCTAGCCAGGAAGAGCAAAAATTAATGCTAAGTATGGTCCGCCCACAGTATTTTATGCCTGTTCACGGGGAATATCGCATGTTGATCAAACATGCTCAAATAGCTGAGCAACTGGGGATCCCTAGGGAAAATATTTTCATCACAGAGAACGGCGGAATTGTTGAGTTCACTCGTCATGGGGCAGCTTTAGGCGGCAAGGTTATGGCCGGTAAAGTCTTGATAGATGGCTTAGGGATCGGAGATGTAGGCAACATCGTGTTACGAGATCGTAAACAACTCTCACAAGACGGTATTTTAATCGTCGTCATGACGATTAGCCGTTCGAGCGGGGCGATTGTATCTGGACCAGATGTCGTGACGCGGGGGTTTGTTTATGTTCGTGAATCGGAAACGATGTTAGACGAGGCGAAACAAAAGGTAAGACAGACGATGGCACGTTGTCGAGAGAATCGGATCACAGAATGGGCTGTATTAAAGAGCCAAATCCGTGATGCATTGAGTAAACAATTTTATGAAAAAACGCGTCGTAGACCTATGATTTTACCGATTATTCAAGAAGTCGAATAGAATAACACACAAATAAAAACTTAAACATCAAACACAACGCTCCTTTTTGGAGCGTTTTTAATTTTTCCTTAAGATAATTGTAAGCCTACTCCTCTAGTTTTTTACACTTATTACGTTATAAAGGAGAAAAGAGGCTGAGTGAAGAAAACATGTATCAAATCACAATCGGGAGGCAGAAAAATGGGGGAGATCTTATTTATCGCACCATTGCAAGAACTAGCCAGCATGGTTAAAGAGGTTAGCCATAAGGAAGGTGCACCGGAGATCGATGTTAAGGTCGCCCGAATGGATGATGGGGTTAGACTCGCCTTAGAAGCCGAGGTACAGGGATATCACGTGCTTGTCAGCCGGGGAGTTAAGGCTTGGACGATTCGAGAGGCAGAGGTTTCTCCCTGTCATTGATGTACTAATTGGTGGTTAGATATTTAGAAGCTTATTTGCAGGCCAAAAGTCTCGGCAGCCCGTTGCTCAACATGTACTATGCAG
The DNA here is from genome assembly GCF_004766055.1 of Desulfosporosinus sp. Sb-LF. Taxonomy (NCBI): domain Bacteria; kingdom Bacillati; phylum Bacillota; class Clostridia; order Eubacteriales; family Desulfitobacteriaceae; genus Desulfosporosinus; species Desulfosporosinus sp. Sb-LF. Next base: position 57,276 of record NZ_SPQR01000018.1, read on the forward strand.
TTAAGTTACGGCTAAAAAATCACGGTGTGGCGGGGCGATTTGTGCATCTAGTACAGTTAAACTGAGACCTATCAGAAAAATCAGCTGATAATATTTAATTCTGCGATTTTTTAGGCTTCCTACTTTTTATTAACCCAGAGAAAAATAAAGAGAAACATGAAAATATATAGTTGACAGTGTCGAATGGAAATGCTATTATTACTGAGTGCCACAAAGACGCACGACGATTGAAAAGGTAAGGGGTAAAACCTTTGAACTAATCAATCAAAACGAACAAATTAGTGATTGACAACGTGAGTTGAAAATGCTAAGATGTGATTCTGGCCCAAACGGGTGCTGGAAACAAAGTTTAAACCATGGTCTTTGAAAACTAAACAACAAGGACAGCCAATGAGAGAAACTCGAAAGAGTTTCAAAGAAACAATGAGCAAGTCATCATCTTCTTCAATACAGAAGTTGAAATAACTTTTTTGGAGAGTTTGATCCTGGCTCAGGACGAACGCTGGCGGCGTGCCT